>JAYENB010000150.1:0-15054 GCA_034721855.1 Bacteroidota bacterium | reverse complement strand
ACCTGGGAATGGGTAGCAAGTTCAGGAAATACAACAATTGAATTGTCCGGGCAGGGGGAAAATGAGTTTTCACCTACTTTCACAGAGTCCGGTGGTTACAATATTTCGTTGGTGGCTACGGATATCAATGGTTGTACAGAAACATTCACCGAAGAATACAGAGTGAGGGTGTCCTTAGACCCGATATATGGCTCTATAACTGTTGATCAGGATACCGTTTGCCCGGGAGACCCGATAAATTTCAGCGGTAGTGTGAGTACCGATACATGGATAATGCCAATAGCCGATGATCAGATTGTGCAGGAATGTATTACAGATAATCTGGGGGTTACACAAGAGTTCTGTTGGAATGTGAATGCATTTCAGCCCGGACAAACAATAACCAGTGGCAATGATCTGGAATCTGTTTGTATGAATATCGAGCATTCCTTTGTGGCTGACCTTTGGATATACATTCAGTGCCCTAATGGACAACAAGCTGAAATTAATTACTATAGCACTAGCAATCCCTGCTCCGGTGATTATTTTGGAGAACCCGATCATTCTGATAATTGCAACCCGGGTGTGGGTTATGATTATTGCTGGACAATGAGTGCATCACAGTCGCACACTGATTGGTGTGCTAGTGTTGGAGGAAATATTCCCGGTGGGGATTATTTGCCTACAGGTGATTTTGATGATCTGATTGGTTGTCCCATCAACGGCGAATGGTGTGTTGTTGTTATTGATGACTGGGGCGCTGATGATGGAACTTTATTTTCGGTGTCATTGAATTTTGATAATTCAATAATCCCTGCCGATGTATGGACAATTGAACACACTTATGACCCTGATGATATTTTTTGGAGTGGAAACGGTATGGACCCTAATTCCGGTGGCTCAGCAACTGCTTATCCGGATACACCAGGAGATCAGACCTATACGTTTTCCGTTATAGATGATTTTGGTTGCCAGTATGATACAACCTTTACTGTGCATGTCAGGGATTGGGGTGATCCTGAATGCTGCGTTACACCTGTAGCTGATGCTGGTACTGATGATGAAGTTTGTAGTGATACTTACACACTGCATACTACTCTTGATTTATCTATAAATACAGTAGAATGGTCCCAATTAAGCGGTCCGGGAACAGCAGATTTCGGCGGACAGGAAAACAGTACGGATCCAACGGTTACTGTTGACACATGGGGCATATACGAATTCCAGCTTGTGGAGCAAAATATGTCACCTGCATGCAGCGATACCGCTGTGGTTGAAATCGGATTTTTTCTGACACCCAATGCACAATTTACCACTACATTTATTCCTTGTTACGGGGATTCTACTATAGTTGAATACGTTGGAAATGCAACTGATACCGCTGATTTCACATGGGATTTTGATGGCGGCAATGCTGTTGGGTCGGGGCAGGGGCCGTATGAAGTTACCTGGTCTAATGCAGGTACGTTTGATATTTCACTGTCAATAGACGATAATGGTTGTCTTGCTGATACGGTGCAGACAGTTTTGGTTCCGGAAGAATTAACCTATACACTTACAGTTGAAGACGATCCATGTTATCAATCCTGTGATGGATGGGCACAAATTGATGTACAGGGAGGAACGTTGCCTTATGATTATTCCTGGGGAGCTAACAACCTGAATGACGATTTGTGTGCCGGAAATTACAGTATAACGGTTGCTGATGCCAATGGTTGTGAAATCAGTGACACCTATATAATAGACGAACCACTGGAACTTGTAATTACAGATACATCTTATCAACATATTTCTTGTTTTGACGCAGATGATGGTGAAATCCATCTGACAGCAACAGGAGGTACAGGAACACTGAATTACAACTGGTCTGATGGAGGAAGCGGCCCTGACCGTATGAATTTATCTGCCGGCAATTATACCGTCACAGTTATTGATGAAAACGGTTGCTCTGTATCCGAAAATTTCACCTTAACACAACCCGATGAATTGCTCATTACCATATCTCCTGATAATGCCATTTGTGAAGGGGATGTTGTAAATATAAATTCACAGGCCATGGGCGGAACGGAGCCTTATGTATATTATTGGGATAGTGGCAGTGGTTTTAGCCCGGGTGCTAATGCCTTAACCGTATCACCGGATACCACAACAACGTATTCTGTGTATGTGGAAGATGCTCATGGATGTCAGTCTCCGGTACGCAGCATGACCCTTACCGTTAGCCCTGAAATGCATTTGACACTGATTACAGAAGATAACAATTGTTACCAATCTTGTGACGGCCAAGCTCAAGTGATAATTGATGGTGGTTTGGAGCCTTTTGATTATTCATGGGCTGCAGATGGGCCTATTTATCAGGATATTTGTGCTGATATGTATGATGTTACTGTGACAGATATCATCGGATGCCAAATTGATACTGTTTTCTTTATTGATGAGCCGCCTCAGATTCTTGGGCATATTTATGCAGAACCTGCGAGTTGTTATGGTTATGATGACGGCCTTGCATGGGTTGAAGTAAGTGGTGGTTCGCCAGGATATACATACTTGTGGCCCAATGGTACAACAAATGATTCAGTCAATGTTGGTGCTGGCGTGCATGAAGTAACGGTCTCTGATTTACACAATTGCCGGCTTATAATGGATGTGGAAGTAGAAGAACCGCCCCTGTTGCAGGTACAGATTAACGGTGCTAATCACTGGATATGTCAGACTAATAGTACACAGCTCAGCGCACAGGCAACAGGTGGTACTCCCTTTGGTGGTGGTCAATATGATTTTCACTGGCAGGGAACTGACGGAAGTACCTATAATGTGCATAACCCCACTGTAAGCCCGGATACTACCACAACTTATACTGTCTATGTAACTGATGCACATGGTTGTTCAAGCGCTTCTAACAATGTGAAGGTAAAGGTTTATCCCGACCTTGTCATTGAAAGCGTATCAACAAGTTACGATACCGTTTGTCCGGGTGATCCGGCCATTATATATGTAGATGCAACTGGTGGAAACGGAGGCCCCTATACGCTTACCTTACAAACCGGAGACGTCGTTCCATCACCTTTTACTGTGTATCCGGAGGAAACAATAAATTATATCATTACTTTACATGATGCCTGTGGTACGCCTGTTGCGAAAGACAGCATTGAGATTATTGTGATGCCTGAACCGCCTAACAATTTTGTTGCGGATAAAGTGGAAGGTTGTCCACCCCTGTCTGTTAAATTTACTGAACTGAATCCGGATGACAATTATTCATATTCATGGGATTTTGGAGATTCCCATTTTGCCAATATTAAAAATCCGCTTCATGTATTTGAAAACTCAGGCAACTACTCAGTCAGGTTGACGGTAACATCGGCATTTGGCTGTAAACATAAAGAATTCATCGAAGATATGATTTATATTTATCCCAGTCCAAATGCTAATTTCTATGCAGAGCCTAATCAAGTAAGTGTTTTGGATCCACAGGTAAAATTTATGAACCTCTCCGAACACGCTGATTCCTCATTCTGGTTTTTTGGGGATGGTGATTCTTCTTACTTTACTTCTCCCCAACACATGTATGAAGACATTGGCGAATTTGAAGTGATGCTTGTGGCAGAAACTGAAGAAGGATGCCGTGATACAGCAGTAAAATCAATCCTTGTACAGGATGAATTTACTTTTTATGCCCCGACAGCTTTTACCCCAAATGGCGATGGAGATAACGATTTCTTCATGGTGTTTGGTGAAGGCATTGACTCCCATGAATTTTCATTACAGGTATATGACAGATGGGGTGAGCTGGTTTTTGAAACTGATCAATATGATCCTGATAAACCCCTTGAAACTGCATGGGATGGTACGCTTCTTGGGAACCGGTACAAAGGAGATCCGTTGTTGAAAAGCGGTGTATATTACTGGTATTGTAAATTCAAAGATTATACTGGAATATGGCATGAAAAAGAAGGATCTGTGACACTGGTTAGATAGAACAAGCAAAAAAATAAGAGAACAGAAAGAGTCGTGTATTTATGCGGCTCTTTTTATTTTCCAGTGATAAAATGAAGCATAAATCCCGCTGTGACTAAGAACAGTTTAATGCTGTTTGTAACATCAATTGAAAAGCTTGTGTATTTCTTCTTTTAGTGTATCAATGGCCTCATGAGTAGGCGCTTTTTCATGTTCGATAAGCTTGTCAAAAATAGCACGGCTTAGTTGCAGTGCATTGTCATTGGGTTTTACATTTTCGGCCGCTTCATTGATAAGCTTAATGGTCAATTCTTTGGCTTGTTTAACTTTTCCCCATGCATGGGATGATAAATACAGTTGCTGAGACAAATTGTGCTCATATTCCGCCCTGATCAGTTCCAGCATTTCCTTATGCAATTGTTCTGCTGTCATCCCGGGAGTTTGCAATCTGAATACGATGCTGTTGGGAGTTATTCTTTCCAGAAAAATAACCACACGTTCGTACGCCTGCAGCCGGAGAGGAGTGATTGTTTTTTGATTGTTCAGGGCAAGTTCCGTTAACTTAAGTTCATGTTCTTTTTTTGATTGCCGTTGCATCATATAAACAGCAGTTGCCATTACCAACAAAGCGGGGATTGTAATTTGCAGTATTTCACCTAACATAAAAGTCTTTTTTTATAAATGCTGTACAATATGTTTATTTCAAACTTAAAAGTTTAAATTTACATAAAAATTTAGACATTGATATGATTGCAGAAAAAATTTCCAACCGTTTAGAAAAATTATCCGTCAGTGCTACATTGGCAATGACACAAAAAAGCAGGGACCTCAAAGCACAGGGCCATGATGTAATAAACCTGAGCATCGGGGAACCGGATTTTGACACACCGCAGCACATAAAAGATGCAGCCATAAAGGCTATTCAGGAAAACTGGACGCATTATCCACCAGTTCCGGGGTATCCCGAACTCAGAAGCGCGATTTCTGAAAAATTAAAGAAGGAAAATAATTTGGATTATAGCCCTGACCAGACAATGGTTTCAGCAGGGGCTAAGCATTCCCTAATTAATGTTATGCTTAGTGTTGTGGATCGTGGTGATGAAGTTATTGTGCCTGCCCCGTATTGGGTAAGCTATGTTGAAATGGTGAAACTTGCTGAAGGCACCCCTGTTGTTTTGAAATGTGGTATAGAATCGGACTTTAAAATGCGCCCCGGGCAACTTGAAGCTGCCATCAATGAAAAAACCAGGTTGATGATTTTTTCATCACCTTCAAACCCAACAGGCAGTTTATACACCAGAGATGAATTAAAAGCGCTGGCCGACGTGTTGAAAAAATACCCGCGCATCATTGTGTTATCTGATGAAATTTATGAACATATCAATTTCGTATCAAAACACGAAAGCATTGCCCAATTTGACAGCATGAAAGACCAAACGGTTGTTGTTAACGGGGTTTCCAAAAGTTATGCTATGACAGGCTGGCGTATTGGGTATATGGCCGGTCCCAAGTGGATCATCAAAGCCTGTCAGAAATTACAGGGACAGTTTACTTCCGGAGCTTGTTCTATAGCACAAAAAGCCGCTGAAGCTGCACTGAAAGGAGGAACAGAAGCTTTAAAGCAAATGACACTTAAATTTAAAGAACGGCGTGATTTGGTGTTGGGTTTACTCAAAGATATTCCCGGCTTGAAAACCAATGTGCCTGGGGGTGCCTTTTACGTATTCCCCGATGTAAGTCATTACCTTGGTAAAAAATATGGTGATTTTATTATCAATAATTCCAGCGATCTGGCAATGTACCTGCTAGAAAATGTACACGTTGCCACCGTCGGGGGTGATGCTTTCGGATCCCCGGAATGTTTGCGTATATCGTACGCCAATTCTGAAGAAAACCTGATAAAAGCCATTGAGCGGATAAAATCAGCTTTGCAAAAACTTGATTGAACCCAACTTGGTATGACTTGTTTTGATGTTTGTTTAAAATGATGTTGTTTTATTTATCAGTATATTCATATTTTTTGTATTTTTGGGTAAAAGAAATTTTACAATATGAAAAAAACAATTGTTATTATCAGCCTTATTTTTGCTTCGTCGTGTCTTTTTGGACAGGCAGACATTGAATTTCAATATGAAGAAGCACTAACTGACAAACAAGCTCAATCGGTGACAGAAATTGAGAGCCTTGGAGAAATCTGGGTTGGAACCTATCATGGTATTTCCCGGTATGATGGCACTTCCTGGACACAGGAAACAGATCTGGGAGGCCCTGTCAATCCCAACGCTTATCAAATCATCGAAGCCACAAACGGAAAGGTATGGGTTGCCCTCGGAGGTGATGGCGTATCGGTCTATGATGGAATTGGGTGGACTAATTATACTGTCGCTGATGGTCTGGCATCAAACACCAACTGGGCCATTGCACAAGATTCATCAGGAAACATTTGGGTAGGCTCAACTGATGCAGGTGTATCGGTATTTGATGGTATTTCATGGCAGGTTTATAATGTAAGTGATGGTCTTACAGGAAATTCTGTTGTTGAAATATTACCGCTCCACAGGGGAGAAGTTTGGTTGGGTACAGCTAACGGGGCTAACATCTGGGATGGAAGTTCATTCACTAACCTTACCACCGATGAAGGTTTGCCTTCTAACCTGGTACGATCTTTATATCAGGATTTTAATGGAAATATTATGGTAGGAACAAGCAGCGGCATCGGCATTTTTAATAAAGCCGAATGGACGTACCTCAATACCGGCAATGGCTTGCCTACAAATAACATCCTTCATATAAATCAAATGAAAAATGGCGATTTTTTGTTTTCAACCGATGAAGGGCTTATTCATTATGACGGAACTGTTTTTTCTACTTTAACCTACGAAAATGGGTTGTCCGAAGATATCATTAAATCTTCATTCGTGGACTCTGACAATAGGATTTGGCTTGCTACCCCCCATCGTGGTGTTTCTGTTTGTGATACAGAAAACGCCTTTTACAATGTCCGTACAAATCATCACCTTGCTGATAGTACCATAAACACGCTACATCATTATGATGGTGTTTTGTGGATTGGTACAGACCATGGAGCCAATGAATATACAGGCGAGTACTGGAGAACATTTAAAATTATTCCCGGACTTGATTGTATTGCAGGGAATAAGGTGGTTGACATAAACAAAGAAGCTGATACTGTGTGTTTTGCCACGCACCTGGGCCTGACTAAATATTACGATCAAAATTTTGTCAATTATACCACTGTAAACGGACTTGTCAATGACACGGTCAATGCTGTGGAAATAATGGCCAATGGCACTATCTATGCAGGCACAAATTACGGTCTGATGGAAATACTCACCGATGGCAGCATGGATACCATTACCATGACAGACGGGCTTGTCAATGATTCTGTCAACGCATTGCTCGAAGATGGTTCCGGAAACCTATGGGTATCTACACAGCAGGGTATTTCTGTTTACGATGGCTCCACGTTTACCAATTATGATTCAAATGATCTCGGGGGAACCGTTGTTGACGGCCTTTTTGAAGATGCCGATGGTGTCTGGGCAGGGACAGACACTACCTTAGCAGTATTTGATGGCAGCTCATGGACAACTTATTCCCATACGTATCCGGGGGAAACGATCACCGATATTGTCACGATGAATCCCGGCGTATCACTTTCATTGCTTTATACCACCGGAAATATTGATTCATTTGTAAAATCCGGTCCCACATTCAATGACAGCGGCTACATCAATAAAACAGCCATTGCAAATTTTCACGATACGTATTATTTTATGGGTTCAAACAATGGTTTGATCGGTGTGGACCTCAGTGCGGAATCAGACAACACCTTTAGCCTTACTGATCCCACATGCCTGAATACTTCTGATGGCAGCATTTCTATTGTTGAAAACACAGACAATCCCCCTTATCAATATTCCATTGACAATGGCCGGGCATGGCAGGGAACCGCAGATTTTAACAGTTTGCCTTACGGGCAATATCATCTTAAAGTGGAAAATAACCTGGGCGAATTTACCTTAGACACAACCGTTTTTCTAAATCCCCAACACGAGATGTATGCCGTTTTGGGTATAGATCAGATTGATTGCTACGGACAAGACAATGGCGTTATCGAATTGTTTATGGATGATCCGTCATACACATACATGTGGAGTGACAGCGGCAGCGGATTGCTCAGGGAAAATCTGACACCCGCCGCTTATGCAGTAACTGTGGATGATGGAACATGCACAGTAATTAGGAACAATACCATCATTGAACCCGATTCCATTGCATTATCTGCTGTGACAACGGATATTGAATGTTATGGGGACAGTACGGGTACAATAGATTTAACGATGTCCGGAGGGACACCGCCACTGGAAGTGCTGTGGTCAAACGGCGCAGAAACCGAAGCCCTTGCCGATATACCTGCTGATGATTATACAGTTACCGTTACCGATGCCAATGGATGTCATAAAACCTTAACTGAAACCATATCGCAACCCGCACAAGCTTTATCTGTAACAGATTCCATTGTTGATGTGGAATGTTATGGCGATACCGATGGTGAAATTCATCTTACCATTTCAGGCGGAACGCCTGATTATGACATAGACTGGGATACCGGGGATTCAACTGAAACCCTGATCGGATTAAGCCCGGGAGATTATACCGTTACAGTTACCGATGCCAATGGTTGCAGTCTGTCGGAATCATACAATTTGGTATCACCGGTTGTATTTGAATTTTCAGCCATTAATCCTGAAGATGTCTTGTGCCATGGCGATACAACCGGAAGCATCACAGCAGGAGCAACCGGAGGTACCGGCACACTTTCTTACGAATGGACACTTGAAGGGGAACCCGGTGTTTACAGTACCACTCCCAGCATTGATAACCTGGGGGTAGGGAATTACACGCTGGTGGTTACTGACGACAACAGTTGCATGATTGATTCGACCATTTCCATTGAAGAACCGGAGCCTCTGACCATGTCTTTTGATGTAACCCCCATCACATGTCAGGGGTATAATGATGGAAGTATTGCTGCCATTCCGGAAGGAGGTACACAACCTTACATAGAATATTTATGGACATTTGAAGCCAATATTGTGGATGTGGATTCCATTATCACAGGTTGTGAACCGGGATGGTATTATATTGATGTCACTGATGCCCATTACTGTGAAATATCCGATTCTGTGGAAATCACAGACCCCGATGCCCATACCATTGAAATCAATGTGACGGATATGCCATGCCATGGAGCAGAAGAAGGAGAGATTGAAGTGGTTGTGGATGGTGGTACAGCAACAGGCTTATCATATCAGTGGTCAAATGGTGCCGGTGATACCCCTGTAGCTACAAATTTAGGGCCTGGTGAGTATTTTGTCACCATTACTGACAGTTTTGGATGTGAAATGTATGAATCTGCTATCGTAGAAGAACCAGCCTTACAAGACCTTGGAGCATTTGATAGTGGCGTAGCCTGGCTGTGTTCAGGTGAAAGCACAACCCTTGATGCAGGCAGCGGATATGCTTCTTATTTGTGGAATACAGGTGAAACGACACAAACCATTGATGTAAACTCTGAAGATGTTTATCATGTGTTTGTTGTTGATACGGATGATTGTGAATATGGCGATACCGTTGAAGTGACGTTGTCATATCCTTACGAAGATGACGATATTTGCCTTGCAACTGTCAACGACGACAATCACGTGGAATTGATCTGGAACAAAACAGAAAACGTTGGCACGTCTGAATATAACATTTACAAGGAAAATCCGGTTACTACCGATTTTGAATTGCTTGCCACCGTTCCATTTACCAATCCGGGTATTTATGTAGATACCGATTCGGATGCTGAATCACATGATGAAAATTATAAAATATCTGTAGTGGATACATGCGGAAATGAATCTTCCATGGGCGAATTGCATTCAAACATTAGCCTGAATGTAGATGAAGATGAATTCGGGGCTTGTTATCTTGACTGGGATTCTTATGAAGGTTATTTTGTTGTGTATTATTTTATCCGCAGGGGAACATCAACCACCAATATGGAAGTAGTGGATTCTGTTTTGTATAGTGATTTTGATTACGCTGAAATGAATCCGGATGGTGACGGTGTATATTACCAGATCATGGTAAGAAAACCAGACCCGTGTCAGCCGGGAGACGGAAATTCATATAATTATGCGTATTCAAATACTGTGTATTGCGATAATCTGACCGGTATTCCCGGCATTACTTATGGTAACCTGGATGTGTATCCCAATCCCTTCGATAATATCATTAACATTGATGCATACCTGAAAATTGAATCGGATATCACCATACGGTTGTGGAACAGCATGGGACAGAAAGTGCTTGAAAAATATGTGGGAAATATGCCCGCAGGGGAACATCACATTGTTCTTTCAGAGCTTTCCGACACATCCGTAGCCCCCGGCTTGTATAATATTCAGATACATTTCGGCGATGATATCTTTCAGCAGAAAATCGTTAAGTATTGATGAAAATGCGCATTAGTGTAGACTGATGTTTACTTCATGTTTTACGTTTGTAATAGAATGCCCAAAAGTCTGACAAGAAACTTATCGTGTCTTATTCTAAGTCAGAAAGATTGAAATCTGCTTGTTTTAACGTATTCCCGCGATAAGTAAACAATTCACAAAGAGGAAAGCTCTGACGGTGTACACCATTTGAGCAATACAGTCGCAATTGCAAGGCTCCTTTATAAAAACTATGGATGCTGTCTGGTGTTACTCTGAACATAAAATCAAGCATCATGTTGATTTCACTGCCAAAAACAGGTGTTCTTCCCGGAAATGCAAACACCACATCCTTGCCTTCATAATGTGAGAAGTGGCTGGTAAGAGTGCTGTTTTCCTCATATAAAGGAGCAGGCATAACTATTTCCATTTTATAGTCTTTTTCCATGGCATCTCCGGCATTGCGAATAAGCACTTTAGGATAAAACCTAACAATGGAAAATTTTCCGTCTTTCATTTCCGGAACGCCTTGAGTATTATAAATACTGTAAATTTCAAGATGTTTCCTTGTGGTCTTATGGTGCAAGGCCCCGACAGCATCGGCTCCAAGTTTATTTGCTTTATGATTCTCAAATCCATAATACCTGTAATCTGAAAACATATAGCCCTCTTTGCCGGCAGGGATTGTTATTGCTAGGCAAAATGCATCAGGTTTTATTTCAATAGCATTGATTTTCACACCGTCAGGAAAAGGATTGATATTGGCTATCAAAATGTGTTTAATGATGGTAATATCCGGTTCCTGCTGAATGAGGGCAAAGTTCCTGGCTTTGTGTTGTGATGGCTTTATTCCTATGATGATAATGCCTCCTCCACTATTTGCCATGGCTGAAACGGTTCTCGCCAGCCGTACCAGGTATTTCTCATCATGAGAAAAATCATCACCTTTGATGTAATACAGGTGTTGGTGTGCCGGTATCCGGTGTGCTACCAGATGTTGCAAATCCCCGGCAGTAATTGCATTGCCCTTTGTGTGATAAAACCATTCCATGTAACAAATTTGCAAAAAATATTTCAATTTTGATGTACATTTCGTCAGAATGTTGAGAAGTTATTCTTTTGCAGCCCGGCGGAGGCGGTTAGCTTGTGCCGGCAAATGCCTTCTGATTTGGGCACAGGATGCAGCGACCGGAGGCTGTGCCCGGCGAAGTGATAACGGAGACGGGAAGCTCGCATATCGTGCCACAAAGAAGAGGCATCTGCCGGTGCAACTAATAGCTGAAGCCGGTTAAGCTGCCCAAAAAACAAAGATCATGCAGAATCAATCAACAGTGTTTTGTGAACAAAAATATTTAACATTGAAATTTTGGCTTTAATTTATGCTTTAATTTGCGGCAATGGTTTTGAATTATATATGGGTGGCGTTTTTCCTGATTGCTTTTGTGGTAGCATTGGCAAAGCTCCTTTTTTTGGGCGATACGGCTGTGTTTACCGACATGGTCAATGCCACGTTTGAAAATGCGGAACTTGGTTTTACACTGTCACTGGGCCTCACCGGCGTGATGACCTTGTGGCTGGGATTAATGAAAGTTGGGGAAAAAGGTGGCGTCATCAACATAATGTCCAGAGCGATCAGCCCGTTGTTCACAAAACTTTTTCCTGAGATTCCAAAAAATCATGCCGTCAATGGCAGCATTGTGATGAATCTGGCCGCCAACATGCTTGGCCTTGATAATGCGGCAACCCCCCTTGGGCTGAAGGCCATGACACAACTACAGGAGCTGAATCCAAATAAAAAGCGGGCATCCAATGCCATGATTATGTTTTTGGTACTCAACACCAGTGGCCTCACCATCATTCCCATATCTGTGATGGTGTACCGCGCCCAAATGGGGGCTGCCAATCCCACGGATGTTTTTCTCCCCATATTGCTGGTTACTTTTTTCTCTACCTTGGCTGGAATCATTGCGGTATCGCTTTTTCAACGCATAAATCTCCTGAACAGGGTCATCATTTTGTTTCTCGGAGGTATGTCTTTGCTGATTGCGGGAATTATTTATGGTTTTTCCCAACTGGACCCGGATACCGCAAATATTGTTTCTACTGTCACAGGCAATGTGATTTTGTTTACCATTATCATTCTGTTTATAACCCTTGCTGTACGCAAACGGGTAAATGTGTATGACACCTTTATTGAAGGTGCCAAAGAAGGTTTTAAGGTCGCTGTAAAAATCATTCCTTATTTGGTGGCCATATTGGTTGCAATCGGGGTGTTTCGTGCGTCCGGTGCCATGGAATTTATTATTTCCGGACTGGAATCAGGCATTGCAGCCCTGGGGTTAAATACGGATTTTGTGCCATCCCTGCCTACAGCTTTTATGAAACCACTCAGCGGCAGTGGTGCACGCGGCCTCATGGTTGAAACCATGAATATTCATGGTGTGGATAGCTTTGTGGGCAGGTTGTCGTGCATGTTCCAGGGAGCCACCGACACCACGTTTTATATCATTGCAGTGTATTTTGGCTCGGTAGGTGTCAGATACACCCGCCACGCCGTTACAGCCGGACTTATAGCTGATGTAGCTGGCATCATTGCGGCTATCTTTCTGGGGTATATGTTCTTTCATTGATGGGGCATAATATGAGTAACCGGAAGATTACCCAAGTTATGCTTATTGTTATTTTGTAACTACTTAGTGCCTGTCCATAATGTCCGATTTCTGCGTTACGCTCGTATTTAAAACAGTCGATTACAAAAGTAAACTCCTTGATTTTAAATACTTCGCAAGCCTTGAACTCGAACATTATGAATTAGACACTGACTTTATAGACGAACACTACTTAGTGCTAAAATTAAATAAGAATTAACTATTCAGATGTTAATTTTATTTTTTTTACATTTGTTGAATAATAACCAAAAACTCAAAATTATGAAAAACACACACTACCTTGTATTTTTATTTGCTGCGTTAGTTCTGTTTTTTTCCGCATGTGAAGATGAGGAAGAAAACAATGACACATTAACCAACGAAGAAGTTATGGATGCCATTGGCGATTATGCCAAAGCGCAAAACATGTTTGCCGAAGCTACCGATGAAGCTGAGTCGGCTGCAAGAACATCCGATGACAGCCTTGACAACAGGGGCGCAAATCCCCCAAAACGCGTAAAAACCGATTCTTTCCCTCAAATTACCATTGATCCGTTTGACCTAGATACATGGCCAAAAACCATCCGTGTGGATTTTGGAGATCAAAACATGAGCTGTGAAGACGGCAGGCAACGCCGAGGGGTGATCAATATTGTAGCAACCGATTTTTATCGTGAACCAGGTAGCCAACTTACCATCACTTTCGAAGATTTTTATCAGAATGATCATAAAGTGGAGGGAACACGTATTTGTACCAACAACGGGGAAAACACAGCCGGTAATTTGACCTATACCCTTGAGGTTGTTGACGGGCACATTACCACCCCTGAAGGGGACCACATCTATTATGAAGAAAACACCGAGCGTGAATGGGTTGCCGGAGAGGAAACTTTGCTCAACCCCTGGGATGATAATTACCTCGTTACGGGAGATCAGTCGGGTATCAGTTCCGACAGTGTCAATTATACCTTGTCAGTACATGATATTGATCCCCTGGATGTTATTGTAAACTGCAAATGGATAAGAGCGGGCAAACTGGATTTGAACATTGAAGATTTTCCACTTATCACCATTGATTATGGTATTGGAACCTGTGATAACGAAGCTGTTGCAACGATTAACGGCGTAGATTATACGTTTTATATGCAATGATGGAGGATAGTGTGCACGATGGAACGATAGGGTGATTGCACGAAAGCACGATAGCATGAAGGAACAATGGATAGAAGGAGTTATATTATTATTAGGGCGTGCCCCCTCCGTTCCTACGGGGTCGGGCTATCCGCTTGTACGCTTCATTCGCCTAACGGCGAATTGCAGGGTACCGCTTCTATCCCTCACGCGGGAGTGTGATGGTGAGATGAGGTGATAGCACGATAGCGAGAAGGTACGAAAGCACGATGGAACGAAAGCACGATGGGGCGAGCTGGCGAGCTGGCGAGCGGTGATAGAGTGATAGACGATAGCACGATAGGGCGAAATGGAAAAAATAAGAACACATAAAGAACTAAAGCATCACTTGACACTATTTAATCAATGCATAAAAGCTGAGGATATGTAAATCACAGGTGGAAAAATAAAGATGAGGTTGAGTAGATAATTTTGAAACAA
The DNA here is from genome assembly GCA_034721855.1 of Bacteroidota bacterium. GTDB lineage: Bacteria > Bacteroidota > Bacteroidia > Bacteroidales > ML635J-15 > JAQIBY01. The sequence continues at coordinate 353 of JAYENB010000150.1, read as the reverse complement.
ATGATACTGCCAATACGTAATAATAGAGAGAGGTTGTTATAAAATAAAATAGCTATGAAATCGAAATAATGAAAAAGAGAATATTAAAATTTATTAATCAAAAATCATAATATTAATCATCAAAAAATTAATAACAAAATATTAAAGCGTAAATTAACAATGGCAACAAAAAAATTAAAACATAAACAGGAACTCTTAACAACACGAGAACAGGCTATAAAAGAAGCATATAGGTATCTAAATAATGCTAAGAAAACCATTAGTAAAAGTCCAATTGAATATGGCATTTATCTGGATGCAAAATACGTTAAAGAAGCAGCAGGCATTGCGTATTTATCTGCATTAAAAGCAAT
>JAYENB010000149.1:0-15249 GCA_034721855.1 Bacteroidota bacterium | reverse complement strand
TTTTCTGTTTTCAGGCGTTTTCTTTTTCAAAATCTTTCATGGCTTTGACAAGGGCGTTTACATCATCCATGGTACATGCATTGTAAGTTGAAGCCCTGAATCCACCAACAGACCTGTGTCCTTTAATGCCGACGATGTTTCTGTCAGCGGCAAATGCCAGGAAATTCTTTTGCAAGCCCTCATATTTATCTTCAAAAACAAAACAGATGTTCATGCGTGAACGGTCTTCTTTGGCGACGGTTCCTTTGAACATGTTGCTTTCATCAATAGCATTATACAAGGTATCCGCACGCTGCTGTGCCAGTTTATCCATGGCTTCAACACCACCCATTTCTTTCACCCATTTACAGGTTTCCCTGATGGCAAAAATATTAACACAAGGCGGGGTATTGAACATTGACCCTTTGTCTATGTGGGTTTTGTATTTCAGTAGTGTCGGGATGGGGCGGTCCACTACTTTATCCAGCATGGATTTACGAATGATAACAAAAGTAACGCCTGCCGGGCCAACATTTTTCTGTGCGCCACCATACACCATGTCGTATTTAGAAAAATCCACAGGGCGGCTCATAAAATCAGAAGACATATCTGCCATCAGGGGCACGGGGGAATCCATATCTTCCTTTATTTCAGTGCCTTTGATGGTGTTGTTGGTAGTGATGTGAGCGTAATCAGCATCAGCGGGGATATCATATCCTTTCGGGATGTAAGTAAACCCTTTGTCTTCGGAAGATACTTCAATTACATCACCCCACAGGGCAGCTTCTTTGATGGCTTTGGTTGACCATGAACCGGTGTTTAGGTAAAAAGCTTTTCCCTGAAGGAAATTATAAGGGATCATGGCAAATTGCATGGAAGCACCCCCTCCGAGGAATAAAATCTCAAAATCATCGGGGATGTTCATCACTTCATGCATAAGTGCTTTAGTTTCATCCATGATGGCTACAAATTCGGGACTGCGGTGAGACACCTCCATGATGGATTGTCCATTGTCATCAAGTTCCAAAACTGCCCTGGCTGTATTTTCCAGAGTTCTGTCAGATAATTTGCAGGGACCTGCATTAAAAATATGTTTTCTCATAATATTAATTTTTTTAGTTCACATTATATTTTTAACAAAAATAACATTATTTGTCAAGCAGTCAAATGACTGAAAAATGATTTAAAACATACGTTACGAATTAATCGGTTAATATCGGTTAATATCGGTTAACAACGGTTAATAATGGTTAATAACGGTTAAAATCGGTTACGACAAACCTGAATGCTTTACTTGAGCTTGTACACAATTACAACCCCAAAGCGTTTTACACCATTGAGGATATCCGTTTTGTCAGCAACGATTATAAAGGAGCCCTTGACACGCATCAAAACCCCAGGCTTTTCAGGCTGAGAAAAAGGGAAGTGACAGCAACACCTGGCAGGTCACCCATAATAAAATGGTAGCAGCACAATTATGCGGCAACCCTCCATATAATGGACGACCTGCCAGGTAGTTTTTAAGGCGTTTAAAGTTGTGTTGCTTCAGTGATTTTTTTACTCCATTACAGTTTCCACAAACTCATCCCTATTATCTGCTGTGAGTATGGCTTTGGAAATGATGGCTGTATCAGAAAGCGCATACCAACGCATGCTGTAAAAATCAATGTTTTCAAGCCCAAGCTCCTCAACAAAATCATGAGAAGTGATGAATTGAAGTTCTCTGATGGTTTGATTGTTACGGGACAAGCTATCTAAGCGGTATAAAATCCCGATGGTGCACCCTTTGGATTGGGGACCGCAAATAAATATGTACCGTTTGCATGAATCACTGTAATAGGCTTTATCCTGCGAAAAATGCATGAGAATTTCATATTCTCCGGCTTCTTTTACTATCTCCTCTGTGCTGTTTTTACAGGCAGATACCATCGTTATGGCAGCAAGCAAAAGGATAATCAGCGGGATATTTGTGTTTCGAATAGGTGTAAACATAATGTATCTGTTCATTTTCCATGTTTGGGTTCTCCAAATAATAAGGCGGGTCTATTGGTTTATAGGGAGCTTTATCAGAACCAATAAATTACTGTAATAAGATGCATTTACATAATTTTGTAAATCAACACTTGGAGTATTAACGTCTAATTCTTCTTGATTTTCTTTCTCACAACATAAAAATCCAATAGAAAGCATTGAAATAATAAGGGACAGAATAAACAAATTTGTTTTCATTTTTTTAAAGTTCTTAGTTTTGCCCTACTTTGATTTCATCCCGGTATTTTTAGCTAAAATAATAATCAGTTACCTATATAAAAACCTTTTTTCGAATTAACGTTGGACAAGGCAATCATTCTTCAATTAATTCACATGGAATTTCAATATCAGGGAATTTTTCATTTGCTTCTTTAACAAGTTCTTTACAGTTTGAACTAAAAAGAAAAATATGTAGTTCTGGGTCAATATGAGGATTGTCAATTTTTTGCAGCTCTACAGTGTTGCTGACTAATTGCCCGTTTTCCAGGAAGTATCCCCTGCTTGAAAGGATATGTTCTGGTATTGATATTGGGGATAAGGAGTAATCTGTTTTACAATAGCTTTTATTTAGGTTGTCGTTGTTATGAATTGTGGCGGCAAATTCCCTGGTTTTGATTTTGTTATTGATAAAACTAATATAATTACATTCAGTTTTGATATTATCGAGTTTTGAAAACAATAAAAAGCTTATTGAATCTCCTTTATAAAAAACAGGCCTTTCAATTTTATTATTCCTGCTTAACCTTCTGATGTTTCTAGGATACAATACATCTAATACAAATTCCACTAATATTCTATTCAAGTCTTTTTTATAAATATCCTGTTCTATGGTGTTATAATAATTACTTATTTCTGAAATAAAAATAAGATTTCCTTTTTTTGAATAGCCTTTATTTTCAACCCGTAAAATGCCCGTGAAGATTTCGGTTTGGTTCAATTCAGGAATTGTATTTATTTCTTTGAATTTGTAATAAATATTAGTGTCAAGCTTGTAAGCGGTTTGTTGTGATTCTTTTAGCAACTTAAGTAAATGTTTCTTTGCATTGTATTTTCCCTTGACTTCCACTTCTTCTAACAGATTGTAATTTGTTTCTAGGGTAAAAACACATGAATCGCAATTTCCGATATTTAATGTTCGGCCTTTGTATCCGGGATATTTACAACATATTTCAGTAATGGTATCATTAATCCTGCACGTCCCCATATCATCTGATACAGTCAGGAAATTGCCGTTTGAGAAAACCATAACCCCGTTTACGGGGTTATGGTAAACCGTATCCAGAAATTGTATTGTTCTGGAATTTTGACTAAACAAAGCGTTTGTAAAAATAAATGAAAATATTAATACAATTACTGATTTCATCATATATATATAACATTAAATTATTAAACCGTTGATGATGCGTGAGACGCCATAAAATTTGCATATGGAACATACCAGAAATAACTACCATCCTCTTCATCATAATGACATGAATCAATCCATGCCCATGTATCCACAGCAGCCACTTTTATGGCGTGCCATATTCTCCCAAATATGCCGGTTTTAGAAGTATATTTATCCAAATACCCGTACCATAAACTTGAGCTGTCATTGGCAGAATCATACCAATATCCGTATGTAGCCTGAGCCAGATAACAGGCACCAACAACCATGGCAAATTCATTTCCAACTCCTTTTACAGTATCCACTATTACATCAAAATTTCTATAAACTTTATCAATCAAAAAATCAACCTCATCATTAAAATAATCAGAAGGCCTTGATTTATCACAACTGATTATAATACCAACACCAATAATAAGCAATAGTCCTAAGATTAAATTTCTTGTTTTCATTTTTTTAAAGTTTTACGTTTTGCCCTACTTTGATTTCATACCGGGATTTTAGCTAAAATACAAATAAATTGGCAATGTTAACTTATACGGTATAATAAATTTTGATAATTTATAAAGGTGTGTTCGGGTCAATTTTTTCGCCCTGGTGTCATGTCAAACCTGAGATGATGGTTAAGTTGAAGTTGTTTTTTTCAGTATGATTTTAAATTTATTGTAAGCGATTTACAACTATTCTCATAGTTATGCGGTTTTGCATCATCAATTTGTGTTGCCGTGTTCTTCCTTTTCTTCCTTGTCAAGTGTGATGCTTTTCAGATACCGGTTCAGCAGGCTGCCAAATGTGGAAAAAGATTCGGTATAAAACAGGCCTACACCCTGGGTATAGGGACCATAATCGTATTGCATCTGTGATTGCGTGTTGGCACGGGTGAAGCCTTTTACACGCAGGTTGCCTGATTTATTGACTTTCACCTGCACTTCCACATCACCAACGATATCACTCGTGGTATTTTCATGTTCACCCACACCCACATTACCATTGATAAGCACCCTGTCATTGAGCAACTGTGTTGACAAGGCAACCTCCAGCTCCTGGCTTGTTATTTGGTCGCCGGGGCTATAATTCACCCCCACGTCGAAATCATCTGAAATTTGCGACAGCCAGTTGCTGATTTGATTGGACAACATTTCAAAGGATGTTACCCCGGCAATGTTGGCTCCACGTGAATCAGAGCTAGCCATCTGCATATCATCAGGGGTGTAAAAACGGTTCAGCACAAGCAACGTCAGTACTTGTTTGTTAATTTCATCACCTGTCAGGCTGGCCAGGCGGGTTTTGGCCTTTTCATCAGCGTTAGGGACTTCAATATCAAACCTGATATCCGGGTTGTTAAGCATCCCTGACATTGCGAGCACACAATTGATTTCGGTCCGTTTTTTATAAATATCGCTGGTATCCACACCAACCATCAAATCATACAAGGGGGCTTTGAGTTTATATACCGCTTCGAGGTCAAGTTTCCCTTCCATCGGGTCGCCATCCCATGAAATCACACCGCCTTCCTGCAACACAAAACGTTTGTTTATCACATTCTGCAGCGTAAACAAATAATCACCACCTTTGACTTCGAGTTCCCCTTTCATGGAAAAATCCGCATCAGGAGACACTTTAATATCCAAATTTCCCTCACAGTTTGCCCGTATCATATCTCCCACTTTGGGGTCAAAAACAAGACGTGCCTCTGCTTCAGGTGTCACATCAATGTTCAAAAGGAAGGTAACATCAAAACTGCTTTTAGGCACAAGGTCTTTAATGTCTTCCTGGCTGACAGAATCCGTAATGAAAGTAATATAAGGGTTATCATCCGCTTCGTACGAATTGGTCATTGGCAACACAAATACCGTATTTTTTTCGGTTTCAGCTTCCGATATATCAATGACAATATCCTCTGTACCACCATGGATATTAGCCTGTGCTGTAGCAAATGCAGAGCCATAATAAGCAGAATTATCCGTTTCTGTTGTATTCATGATATGGTAATTATCCAAGTTGATATCAAAGTCATACATGATGTTTTTAAAATTTTCATGTGTAAATTTTCCTTTCAGCACACCGGGATTCCCGTTTTCATCAGCAATGAGGAAATTCTTAAAAACCAGCGAATCTTTATACACAAAAATGGAATCACTGAGGTTAAAGCGTGCCATAAGCAAATCGTAAGTCAATCCTGCCCTATCAAAATCCAAAGCTCCCCTGACATCCGGGTCAGACAATTTTCCAAGCAGTTTGATGCTTCCGTCAAGTTTTCCACGCACATTCAACAGTCCGGCATCCACCAAATAAGGTTTCAACACGGAAAGGCCAAAATTGTTAATATTGAGCGTTAAATTAATTGTATCGGTCGTGGGGTTGAGCATGCCCCTAAACGAAATATAGCGGCTGATGCCATCCAGATTAATGGCATTGGATAGATGGTCATAATTGCTGTTTACCTGTATCCGTCCAAACTCTTCCTTGTTGATATAAAGGTCTTCCAGTTCCAGGAAAGCCCGGAAATCCAGTTTGTCATATACATCAGCGAGTCGTCCGTTGCTGTTGAGTTCTCCTTTCAGTTGATATCCTGAACTTTCAAGCAGCGGATTAATCACAGCAATATCCACATTTTCGATGTAATAACGCAAATCTTTATCCGGGTTGCTTGACACATCGCCGATAAACCGTATTTTTTGTTTGTCGTTGTATAATTTGAAATTATCAACTGTAATTTCCGTTGAATCAATATTAATCCTGCATTCATTTAACTTCCAATCCTGGTTTCTCAACACAAAATCCGAAGGATAAAAATGAACATTCAAAGCAATGTTATCGTTCAATGATTCTTTCAGCAAAAGGGTTGTTTTTAAATCCCCTGCATATTGCACACTATCCTGGTTATCAAAGCCCATCATCAACTGAACAGAATCATTCATCGTAACGGTGGACAAATCAAAACCCTGCAAAAATATATTTTCTTTGTTCTGAATTTCTGAAAACACCAGGTCCAATCCAACAGATTCTTTTCCGGCAAGCAATTCCATCTGAAAATCCTTGATGGTGATGGTATCAAAGCGGATTTCATCCGCAAGGCAATTGATTTCATATTTATCCGTGTTCGCATTGATGTTCCCATTCAGTTTTATCGAATCATCCAATCTAAGCTGAGGCATAAAAAATTTTGTAAAATCCGACAACCCATAAAAATCGGCCTTAAAAGAGAGATGCCCCGGGTTTCCGGCCAGCCAGTCTTTGTCTTTTTTTGCCAACACGGGCAAATAATGATACACTAACCCCGAAAGGGATGTAATCATATCAGGAACATCATACTGGCCTTCAACTTCAATGTTAAAGTAATCACTTTTCACGTCCACAAATTGCTCTCCCAGCAGGTTTCCTGTATTGATATCAATTTTATCAATTTTCACAGAATCCTGATCCCGTTTGAAATACATGTTTGCAAACTGTAAGTTCCCGCTGGTCGTATTGATTCCATCGCCTTTTAAATTGGCAATCATTAAGAACCCGGCTTCAGAATGGATTGTGTCAAAATGCAGTTCATACAAATCGGCAGATAAATCAGCACGGAAATCCATCACAGGCACATTGTTTTCCATCTCATAACCCCCCAGGAATTCAAATGAAAGATTGGGGTCATCAATAGACAACTCCCCATTAAAAGAGGTATTGGTAACACGGCCCGCAATGTTAATGTTGGAGTAAGGATAATTATTGACTTCCGCCTTGTGTATTTGACTTCCAATCGCAAAATTATACCGTCCTGTACTGTCAATGCTTCCATTCAAATTTGCTTCCATATCAATTGCGCCAAGCAATTCTTCTTTGTCAAGCAAGGTACCAATCTGAACATTCATCACGTCCACATCTCCACTGATGGCTATTTTCCCGGTGGTTTGATTTGTCTGCACCGCAATGTCGGTGGCTATATTTCCGGCATTGGTCATAAACAGCCCGTTTGCCACGAGGTCATTGAACATTCCCACCAATGTCCCTTCAAAATTTACAGCTCCCACTTTTTTCAATGCGGGTGGAGCTTCAAACGTTTGTTGTTTATTGAAAGGAGGGAAGTAAATGGTTTCAACGTCACGGATGGATGTGGATAACTGGTGAACTTCAGCAAAAACGAAGCAATTTGCCATATCAGGCAATCCATTCAGCCGCAAATCTGTTTCCAGCCTGGTATTTTTTCCATAAGCAAAATTGAAATCATTGATTTTCAGATTGGATAATGTGCCTATCAGATCGGCACTTAATCTCACCTGCTGATCCAATCCTTTCAGATCAGGCATAAAACACACTGCATCTTCAGCAGACAATAAGCTGGAGTCCAATTGAATATCAAGCTTCAGGTTGTTCCACGGGTCTTTGAATCCCTCTCCGGATAAAGCCACTTCCATCAGCGAAGCATACAACATGGAATGATTGGATTTTAGAAAAAGGTCTGAAATTTGATATAAACTATCCGATAACAGAATTACACCTGACATTTTTTTCAATCCAACACCGGATTTCTCCTGAAAAGCCAGGTTATCCAATTCCAGTTCTGTTGTATCTCCATGCATTTGAAAATCACGAACAGCAATATTAAATCCATTGATTAGAACATCGGATGAATTGAAAACCCCGGGCGATGTTTCCCATGGTGCATCCTGATATTTTACATCAGCTTGTACGAGATTAATTTCATCACAAAAAACATCGAAGGGCTCACCTGTCTTCTCCTTTTTGTCTTTGTCTGAAGTGAACTTATCGAGTATAAACTGGAAATTGAACGTTCCGGTACTGTCTTTTTGAACGTTAATGTTTGGATGAACAATGCTTATTTCTTTCAAATAAAGGCGTTTTTTTCGCAGCTTAATTGCTGAAATCCTCCCTGTAACTTCATCAGCAGACAATATGGTATCCTGCTCCTGACCTTCGATGCAAATATCTTTCAGTACCAGCCGGTTGGGTAATTTTACATCCATGGTGCCAATACTGACATCCAAATCATATCTTTGTGACAAAAAGTCCACTGTTTTTCTTGTGAGATAAGATTGAATATCTGCAGATTGCATCAACGTACCATTCACAAGCAGAAACCGCAACAAAACGATAATCACTACAATTACAATACGATATGTTCTTCTCAACCACACAATATTTTATCAGTTAAAAACGGTTACGATTAATAAGGGTTAGGGGTCAGAAGTTAGGTTTATGATTTCTCATGACCTTAATCCTAACCCCTAAACCCTCTCATTCCGGGTGGGGAACTCATCAGTAACCGACATTAACAGCAATCGATTTTAACTATTATTAACCTTTATTAACAGAACCCTTTATAATTAATTAGTTACTGTTTTTAATATTTGATACAAAAATAATAAAGCGGACATATTATATTGCATCATAGTGTGCAAAAAACATGCATTTCTTTACATTTGTAAAATTTTACACCATGAGTGTTTATATTCTTGGCATAGAAACTTCATGTGATGACACGTCTGCTGCGGTGCTGGAAGATGATTTTGTATTGAGCAACGTTACCGCCGGCCAGGATGTGCATAAAGCCTATGGTGGTGTCGTTCCCGAGTTGGCATCAAGGGCACACGAACAAAACATTGTTCCCGTAGTGGACCAGGCATTAAAAAAAGCAGGGAAAAAATTGCATGAAATATCAGCCATAGCTTATACCCGTGGACCGGGTTTGCTTGGGTCACTGCTTGTCGGCAGTAGTTTTGCCAAAGGCCTGAGTCTGGCTTCCAACATTCCTATGATTGAAGTCAATCACCTGCACGGCCATATTTTTGCCCATTTCCTGAAAAATAAAACAAACCGCTTACATCCTGTTCCCGCATTTCCCTTTTTAAACCTATTAATATCGGGAGGGCATACGCAAATCATCCTGGTAAATGACTATTTTGATTTCACGATACTTGGCAAAACCATTGATGATGCGGCAGGTGAGGCATTTGATAAATCTGCAAAAATCATGGGCCTTAATTATCCCGGCGGACCACTTATTGATAAGCTGGCAAAACAAGGAGATCCACATAAATTTAAATTTGCAAAACCCCGCATCCCAGGATTAGATTTTAGTTTCAGCGGGCTAAAAACCTCCTTTTTGTATTTTCTGCGTGATAAGGTTAAGGATAATAATCACTTCATCGAAGAAGAAAAATCACATTTGTGTGCATCATTGCAACACACTATTGTTGAAATCCTGACTGAAAAACTTCAGCAGGCTGCTGCACAGACAGGCATAAAAAACATTGCCGTATCCGGTGGCGTATCAGCAAACAGCTATTTAAAACATCAACTGACAACATTAGCGAAACAACAACATTGGCAGTTGCACATCCCTCAACTTTCATACACAACTGACAATGCTGCCATGATCGCCATCATCGGTTTTTATAAGTTTCAAAAAAATAGGTTTGCCGGGCATAAACTCACTCCAAAAGCACGTATGGAAATTGCACGATAGCACGATGGCACGAGATGTATAGTGATGACCCTTTAGTTCTGAAAACAAAAAAACAAAAAAAATTAAATTTTTTGAACAACAAGCAACCATTTTGTTTACTTTTGGTCTGATTATTGTAAAAATATTTTCAAAATTAAAATGATAATGTTATGAAAAAAGGAACCATTCTGAGTTTATTTCTCATTGTTTTATTTGGATTTAATGCCAGTGCTCAAACCAAAGGAGCCAGCATTTCGTGGGATAAAACAACACACAATTTCGGCACTTTTAAAGAAGAAGCAGGAAAGCAAACAGCGAAATTCACATTTAAAAACACAGGAAGTGAAAACCTGATCATCACGAATGTCCGTTCATCGTGTGGTTGTACAGCACCTGACTGGACAAAGGAACCAGTAAAGCCGGGAGAGTCGGGATACGTTGCAGCCACATATAATCCCAGGAACCGTCCGGGAAAATTCAACAAATCCGTAACCGTCACCATCAACGGAACACCACGGGTCAGCGTACTGAGGATCACAGGGAACGTCACTCCACGGGAAAAAACCATCGAAGATTTCTACCCCAAAGTGTATGGAGAACTGCGTCTTGAAACCTCTCACATTGCATTTGTTAAAATCAAAAACAAAGAAACCAAAACAGAATCCATTGGCATTGTTAACATGTCAGACAAACCTGTTACCGTTGATTTTGCCAATGTACCTGATCACGTTGAAATAAAAGCCGAACCAAAAACCCTGCAGGGAAAAAAGGAAGGTGAAAAACACGGTGAAAAAGGAAAAATCATCGTTACTTACAACGCAAAAGCCAAAAATGATTACGGTTTTGTTATTGACAGGGTTTACCTCAAACTCAACGGTGAAAAGAATTACAAAAACAGGCTTTCAATTAGCGCTACCATTGAAGAAGATTTTTCACATTTGACAAAAGAAGAACTGGCTAAATCGCCAAAAATTGAATTTGATAACACCAAACACGATTTTGGAAACATCAAACAAAAATCCAAAGTCTCCACCAAATTCACGTTTAAAAACACAGGAAAATCGGATCTTATCATTCGTAAAATAAAAGCATCATGTGGTTGCACAGCTACAAAACCGGAAAAAAACATCATCAAACCGGGGGAAGAAAGTTTTATCAAAGTCACCTTTAACGCAGGCGGACGGCGCGGTAAACAACGCAAAACCATTACCGTTATTGCAAACGATCCAAAACAGTCAACCACACGGCTCAGGATTGAAGCAACTGTACAACCTTAAATTTATCACGCACTTTTTAATAAAAATTGCCATAATTAAATTTTTTGTATCTTGCAATGCGTAATAAACAACGTATGCATAAGTTTATCCTGTTCATATTCATGTTTTTGGGAACATGCCTGGCTTCGGCGCAACATCAAAGCACACCGGCATATCACTCCAATGATATCATCATAAAACTGCATGCAGGATACGCCATCACGGATTTACTGTATGATGTATCCATGACTGCCAAAACAAACAATGTTTCCATTGATGCCCTGTACCCTCAGGCACGCAAACCCTCCATGGAAAAAAATCAACACGGCCAAACCCTGGTTGACCTTACCCGGTATTACAATTGCAATATACAAGATGCTCAACAAGCTGACTATTGGTTAAATATCCTCAACAAATCATCTGCAACAGAATATGCTGAAATAAGACAAGCACAGGAATTGTTGTATGTCCCTGATGATCCGTTCAATCAAGCTAAACAATATTACTTAGATATTATTGATGCATACGCTGCTTATAATGTGGAAACAGGAGATACCAATGTAGTAATTGCCATCACAGACACCGGCATAGAACCCGGCCATGAAGATCTGGTTTACAACATTGCTTACAATTGGGATGACCCCCTTGATGGTACTGATAACGATAATGACGGCTTTGTGGATAATTTTCGTGGTTGGGATATTGGTGATAACGATAACAACCCACAAACAGATAACAACGATCATGGTATATATGTGTCGGGCATAGCAGCAGCGGACACAGACAATGGGATGGGCATTTCAGGAACGGGGTTTGATTGCCGCATACTTCCCATTAAGATCATGGACAGTGACAGCCTGATTGTATGTGGTTACGAAGGCATTGTGTATGCAGCCAATCAGGACGCTACGATAATCAACTGCTCATGGGGAAATCACCAATACAGCCAATACGAACAGGACATGGTAAATTATGCTACTATCAATAAAAATGCGTTGGTGGTTGCAGCCTGTGGTAATGATAACGACATGCGGAATTTCTATCCTGCGAGCTATGAGAATGTGCTTTCTGTAGCTGCTACCACTTCAGATGACGAAAAATGGACACCTGAAAACACAGGGTCAACCGGTGGTTCCAGTTATGGTTATCATGTTGACGTTTCAGCTCCCGGCACCTTGATGTACACCACAAAAGCAGGAAGCAGTTACGGTATTGTGCATTGGGGAACATCGTTCTCAAGCCCCGTGGTAAGTGGTGTTGCAGGCTTGGTGAAATCGCATTTTCCATCTATGACACCCAATCAAATCATTGAAAGGGTAAAAAACACCACCGATAACATTGACACCATTCCCTATAATACTGAATATGCCGGATTGCTTGGCACCGGGAGGGTAAATGCATTTAAGGCATTAACCAATGATTTTCAGCCGGGGGTACAATTCCGTAACATTGTCATTTCTGATGACAGGGAAAACAATTATGAAAACAGCATGCTGGTGGAAATCGCCGGTGATTTTTACAATTACCTTTCTTCTGCACAAAACCTGCAGATAGACATAAGTTGCAACAATCCGGATATTGACCTGCTCACAACCAGCATCAACATTGGCATGCTGGATAGCCTGGAAACATTTTCCATTTTTTCCGATCCCATTCAACTGGAAATACTTTCCGGAGCTTCCATGAATGAACATGTTATACTCACCCTGGAAATGACGGATGGAGGCTGGCATCGTACCCAATATGTTGAGTTTTATGTGATGCCATCCTGGAAAATACTTACCAATGCTGACATGCAGCTTACCATCCCGGCCAATGGAAGGCTGGGATTTACCGACCTGTATCGAAAACACGGACAAGGATTCAATTACGATATCACAAGGGATTTGTTTTATGATGCCGGACTTATGCTTGGTACAAGTGCCAATATTCTGTTCGATGGGATTCGTCAGGCGAATCGGTTTTCATACGATGATTTCCCGGAATATATGGATTATCCCAACAGCAAAGAAAGCATTCAAAGCGTCTTTTTTGCTGAAGATGTTGAAAATGCTGTAAACCTGGAGATTATTCAAACAAGCATTGCCCCTGAAAACAGTGATAATTATATCATTTTAAAATATGATTTGATCAACCACAATTTATCATCACTTGATGATTGGTATGCAGGCCTGTTTTTCGACTGGGACATAATTAAACCAACCCGTAACCGTACCGTGTACGATAGCATCAGAGATTTTGGATACACCTTCCATACGGGAAATAATGCTTTTTTCTGCGGGATTAAACTTTTATCAGATTATGAAACCTACCAATATGCCATTGATCAACGAAGTGACGCAGATATTGTGAATATAATTGATGGTTTTTCAGATGACGAAAAATTTTACAGCCTTAGCAACAACAAATGCTGCGCAGGCACAGAAAACGAAGGCAGTGATGTTGTTCAGGTAGTAAGTGCCGGCAATTTAAATATTCCACCTGATGATACCTTAACAGTGTGTTTTGCAGTTATGGCCGGAAGCTCTCTGTTAGATATCATTCATGCGTCAGACAGTGCAGTATCATTTTATCAACATCATATACAGGAATCCCATGTGGCTCAATCCACCCTTTCTGATATGCAGATTTTCCCCAATCCTGCCGGAAATAATTTTATTTTGCAATTGCCTGACAACATTACCAATGGTAAAATGACAATTTACAGCATCACAGGAGAAGTTTTATTAAAACAAAATCTATTTGGAAACAAAACCAAGATGAATGTACACTTACCATCCGGCCATTATTTGCTTCATGTTGATACAGGCAGTAACCTATATAAAGCACCATTGATTATTTTAAATGCGGATTGAGTTTTTCAAATTCTTTGATGAGCAATTCCGGTTTTTTCAGGCTTTTTATTATCCATTCAAGCTGCAGGGCTTCGTATTTTTCCGGTTCAAGTTGCCACTGAATATCAGATTGATGTAATTTCAAACTAAGGTGATGTAAAATGATGGCGGCTGAGACAGAAATGTTGAAACTTTCAGTAAAACCTGCCATCGGAATATACAGGCATTCATCGGCCTGCTGAATGATATCCCGGGACACGCCGGGTTTTTCAGCTCCAAAACAAAGGGCAAACTTTCCCTTGCTTACATCGAATTCCTCCAGGCTTACATCGTTGGTACGTGGAGTTGTGGCAACAATTCTGTATCCTTTTTGCTTTAATGCATGCAAAGCAGATAAGGTGTTATTTTCGCGTTTTTTATAGTGGTGTAATGTCAACCATTTTTCTGCCCCCATGGTTACATCGGAGTTGATTTTATATGCATTGTGGTTTTCAATAATATGCACATTCTGCACACCAAAGCAATCGCAAGAACGGAGCACAGCACTTGCGTTTTGGGATTGATAAATGTCTTCAAGTACAACATGAATATAAGGTGTCCGGCGATCCAGCACTTCCGTAATCCGCTCGTATCGGCGTTCGTAAATAAACTGAAGTAAAAATGCTGTCAGTTTTTGTCGGTATTCGTTCATTTCACACTGTTTTCAAGATAAAGCTAAAAAAAAAGAGCATGATAAACAACCATGCTCTTTTTGTATAATCCTTTAAAAAAGAATTATTTTACAGCATTTTTCAAATCACTTCCAGCGGAGAATTTCACAACTTTTTTAGCTGGAATGTTGATTACCTGATCAGGTTTCTGTGGATTTCTGCCTTTACGGGCTGATCTTTTTGAAACTGAGAAGGAACCAAATCCAATCAAGGCAACACGGTTACCTTTTTTCAGGCTTTGTTTAGTACTGTCAAGAAAAGCTTCAAGCGCTTTTTTAGAATCAGCTTTTGTCAAATTTGCTTTTTTAGCAATAGCATCAATCAATTCTGTTTTGTTCATAATATTAGGTTTTAAAGTTAAAAAAAATACTTTCATTAATTCCAAAGGCAAATATAGGTTATTGTGGGTAACCACCAAATTTAAAGACGATTTTTTTATGATTTTGTTAATAAAACACCCAAATTGTTAATAACATCAAGGGTTCTGAGCATTTTTCATGGATTTTCAATCTGATTTCTTTATGTTTTTATACTTTATCATCTTATTTTTCTTTAATTTTTCACATGAGCAGCCTGCCTGTCTTATTTTTGCAGTTAA
>JAYENB010000148.1:11712-15282 GCA_034721855.1 Bacteroidota bacterium | reverse complement strand
TTACTTAATTTTAAGCATTGTAAACTATTTTAAACATTCATTTAAATTAACTAATATGTCACTTTGTTGTTTGTCAATGCAGTGGTTTTTCTATCTTTGTCGATTAATAATTTTTGTTTATGGCAAAACCTTTCATATTGATATCAAACGATGACGGGCCTGATGCACGCGGCCTGCACAGCCTGATTAAAGTAGCAAAAGAATTTGGCGATATTGTGGTGGTTGTCCCAGAAGACGGGCAAAGCGGAAAAGCCCACAGCATCACTGTAAAATTGCCCCTGCGTGTTCGGAAAATTCCGCGTCATGATGATGTGCCATTTTATGTGGTTTCAGGAACCCCGGTTGATTGTCTCAAAATTGCCTTTGATCAATTGCTAGACAAAAAACCCGATATGGTGCTTTCAGGCATCAATCACGGCTCAAATTCTGCCATTTCAATAATGTATTCAGGAACCATGGGAGTGGTACTTGAAGCCGGTATTCATCGCATTCCTGCTGCCGGTTTTTCATTGCTTAATCATGCACATGATGCAGATTTTACCTTGTCTGAAAAAATCATCAGGATGGTAGTTTCGAAAATCATGGAAAATTCATTGCCCGAAATGGTTGTGCTCAATGTCAATATCCCTGATATCAATCCTGAAGATTTCAAAGGCATTGAAGTGTGCCGACAGACATTTGGTGTATGGCAGGGTGAGTTTGAAAAACGCCAGGATCCTTCAGGGAATCCATATTACTGGCTTACCGGGTATTTTGAAAACAACGAGGATGGCACACCAAATACAGATGAATATGTGTTGAAAAGAAATAAAGTTGCTATTGTCCCTGTAAAACCCGATTTAACCGATTTTAACAGTTTGCAAATAATGTCAGAATGGTCATTTAACGATTAAAACAATGAGTGAAAAAGAAGTCAATCCGAAAAGGAAATTCAATAAAATATGGCTTGGTTTGTTGATAGGCCTAATATTACCGATTTTGGTGGTATATATATTTTACTTAATAAAAGCCAAACCGGGAATTGATTTTATGCAATACATAACAAAACTGAAAAATATGGGCACATTTCTGCCAATTTTCAGTCTTGCTACCGTATCAAATTTGCTTCCTTTTTATATTTTTAATTATTTGCACTATTTATATTCCAGCCGCGGCGTGTTGATTTCTGTATTTCTGTACATTATCTTTGTCGTGATTGTAAAATTTGCCTGACACGCAGCCTATGAAGTATTATATCATTGCCGGAGAAGCCTCAGGAGACCTTCACGGATCCAATTTGATCAAAGGGCTAAAAAAAGTTGATCCTGAAGCAGAAATCCTGGCATGGGGTGGTGAGAAAATGCAACAGGCAGGTGCAACATTAAGGATGCATTATAAACACCTCGCCATCATGGGGTTTGTTGAAGTTTTGGCACATCTGGGAACCATAAAAAGAAATTTTAATTTTGCCAAAAAGGACATTACCAAGTTTAATCCGGATGTTTTAATTACCATTGATTTTCCCGGATTCAACCTGCGCATGACAAAATGGGCTCATAAAACCGGGTTTAAAACCTTTCACTACATCTCCCCAAACCTGTGGGCATGGAATAAAAACCGGGTGCATCACATACGCAAATATGTTGACAAATTGTTTGTGATATTGCCTTTTGAGCCGGATTTTTACAAAGATTTTGACATGACTGTGGAATATGAAGGCCATCCGCTGCTGGATGCTGTAAATCAATTTGAACCACTGCCTGAAGCTGTTTTCAGAAACCAATTTAAGCTCTCAGAAAAGCCCATTGTAGCCATTTTGCCGGGAAGCCGGAAACAGGAAATTTCCAGAATGTTACCCCTGATGCTAAAAATTGCAACCAGGCATACGAATTATGAATACCTTGTGGCCGGGGCCCCTTCTATCGACAAGGATTTTTATCACAAATACACAAAAAAACACCCTCAGATTAAAGTACTACACAACAACACATACAATATTTTAGATAAAGCGGTTGCAGGCATGATTACCAGTGGGACAGCAACTTTGGAAGCCGCCTTATTCAATGTACCCCAGGTGGTTTGCTATAAAACCAATCCCGTGTCATTCAATATCGCCAGGATGATTGTTAAAATACGCCGTTTCAGCCTTGTTAATCTGATCATGAAAAAAAATGTCGTTACAGAATTGATACAGCATTTGATGACTCCTGATGCCCTGAACAGGGAATTTGAATCCATCCTGCCGGGCCATGAAAAATATGATGAGGTGTTGAAAAAATACGGTAAACTCCGTAAAAAAATCGGGAAAAAAGGCGTATCAACACGTATTGCACAAAAAATGTATAAAGCTTTACAATGATGTTCATCCGGCATTACATCATCATACTGCTTGTTACCTGTGTTGTTAGCCACGGGATTTCACAAAATGTCCGTGTTGCCTTGTTTTATCAGGATCAAGCTGATGGGTTTGTCATCACAACACAAAAAACAGGGTATAAATTAGCTGTTGGGGATTCTGTGATTATGCAATTACCATCAATGACAAATCTGCACATACACAAAACGGACAACCTGGTACAATTGAAAACGGATAGCCTGAAGTTGGCCGGATACTACATCCGCCTTGTTTCAGACAGCACTTCCGGCTTTTTTATCAATACTGTACATTCAGAAAAGAAAACAAGGGTTTATACCGGCGATCTTGAATTTTATAATGATATGGGGGTATTGCGTGCTGTCAACATTGTTCCGCTTGAGACCTATGTGGCTGCTACCGTAGAGGCCGAAGGGGGGTACAATGCCCATCAGGAATATTATAAAACACAAGCTGTACTATGCCGGACGTATGCCCTGCGAAATTTGCACAAACATGAAGCAGAAGGATTCAATTTATGTGATGGGATACATTGCCAGGTATATCCGTCAAAAGCCATGGATACAAACATCATTGAAGCAACAAGACAAACGGCCGGTAACGTCATCATTGATAGCAGCTTTCAACTGATCAATGCAGTATATCATTCCAACAGCGGGGGGATAACAGCCAACTCTAAGGATGTCTGGTCATCGCAACTGCCATATTTGGTTTCTGTAAGAGATACGTTCAGTTTATCGGGAAAACATGCCACATGGGAGCGCCGCATCACGCTGACAGAGTGGCGGATATTTCTTGAAAACAACGGTGTCAACACATCGGCAATGAAAGATAATGAACTCAGGCATAAGCTCAAAACACGTATTCCTGCGATAAAATATGGCTCTGTCAGCATCCCTGTGAAAGAAATACGTCAATATTTTTCACTAAAATCAGCATTTTTTGATGTGGATGTGGATGGGGAACACGTTGTGTTGTCTGGGAAAGGATACGGCCATGGTGTGGGATTAAGCCAGGAAGGTGCTATGAGGATGGCAGAAAACGGTTACACTTATGAAGAAATTATTGCACATTACTATTCAGGCACCACGGTGGTAAACCTTAAATTGCTGGATATTTTCAGGGGATTGGATAAAATTCATTGAATAATTTGGGTTTCGGGTTTTCCGTCTTCGCTGTTGCTCCGCCGGACAGGCTGTGTTCTGTGTTCCGTGTTC
>JAYENB010000148.1:0-11612 GCA_034721855.1 Bacteroidota bacterium | reverse complement strand
CTTCCTGCGTGAGGGCGAAGGTGGTTAGCCCGCTGCAGTGCAGACTTGTTTGACTGCTGCTGTGGTAGAGCGGCGGGACAGAGCTCCTGCCACAGCATTGCAGGCAAAAGGCTGCACAAAGCGGCTAAAAACCGGAGACCGACCCCCGGAGGTACGGAGGGGGGCACGCCCAAAAGAAAAATAATTACAGTTTATTTTGATACTTTGTGTGATGGTATCTTTTTGCGCCCCCCACAAGGCACCCCTTCTTCTTCACCTACACATTTAATACCAAGTTTTCTCATGTTTTTGTTGGCACCGATATGGGTGGATGGAAATCGTTTCTTTTTGCTGAAAAACACCTGCACTCCCAGGCCGACAACAGACAAACCCACAAATACAATAGCGATTATGATTAATTTTAATATCATGATTCAAAGATAAAACAAAAAAGTGAGTTTAAAGTATTGTTACAGGCAGTTTTTTTCCAAAAACACGCAAAATTAAAAACATCATCCCGATACCAATGGCATAACAAAGGAAAACAGGAACTCCGTAAGCTGCGGGAATGGTTCCCAGCAACACAGCAACCACACCCACCGTGAGCGCATAAGGCATTTGTGTTCTGACATGCTGAATATGATCACTGCCGGAAGCGAGTGATGATAAAATGGTAGTATCCGAAATTGGCGAACAATGATCTCCCAGAACGGATCCGGCTATCACTGTGGAAACAACATTGTTGAATAGCATCATGCTGGTGGCATGGTCCAGGCCGGAGTTCATAAACATAAGCCAGCTTGATGGTAATATCAGTGGATACATGATGGCCATAGTTCCCCAGCTTGAACCTGTACTAAAGGCTATCAATGCAGAAAACAAAAAACTCAGGGCAGGGATAAAATACGGAGATACCGATAAATTATCCATAATTTGGCTGATGAAAGCAGCGGTATGTAAGTCCTCTGTTAACTGTGCCAGTGCCCAGGCGAAGGTAAGTATCAAAATGGCATTGAGCATGGTTTGAAAGCCGCCAACCATGGCTTCAATTGTTTTTCTCAGATTCATCAGTTTTTGGGAAATCGTAAGTATTACAGCAACGATTACAGCAGCAAAAGATGACCACAACAAGGCTTTGAAGGAATCAGCCCGGCCAATAATCATGGATATTTTTGTGCCAAAACTGATGTCAGGACTGTGCCATAATGTTGTATCCCATCCACTGTATAAAAGGCCTGCGAGTGTTCCTAAAACAATTATCAGTACAGGAATCAGGGCGTTAAATCCCGGACTTTTGGGATTTTCATAAGCATGTCCCCCATTTTCGACTGTTGTTTGTTTCCTCGCTTTCAATTCAACAGCATACATCGGGCCGTATTCCCTGCGCGTAATAATGATAAACAAAACAAACAGCAATGCCATGATGGGATAAAAAGAATACTTTATGGATGCGAAAAACACAGCGTATGGATTTGTATCAAGACCAATATTTTCAATGCCGTTTTGTATATAGCTCAGTTCAGCACCTATCCATGTGGTAATAAAAGCAATGGATGCAATGGGTGCAGCGGTACTGTCAACAATATAGGCCAGTTTCTCGCGTGAAATACGCAATTTGTCAATAACGTTGCGCATTGTGTTTCCCACAACCAGGGTGTTGGCGTAATCATCAAAAAACACAGCAAATCCCATAAACCAGGTTACCATCTGCCCTGAACGTGATGAATCTGCTTTTCGCGACAGCACTTCAACAATACCACGCATGCCCCCGTTTTTTCTGATTATCCCCACCATACCACCAATCAGCATGGAAAAAACAATAATGGCAATATGGTCAGGGGTGTTCAGGGCAGAAATAACATAGGTATCGATCAATCGCAAAAATGCATGAAACAATGCCTTGAAAAATCCAAATCCCTGGTGAATACTTATAATAAGCGTTCCGCTAAATATGCCCAGTATCAAAGCTGAAAACACTTCTTTAAATAAAAGGGCAAATAAAATAGCTATCAATGGTGGCAGGATACTCATCCACAAGGGAACGGGTTTTACACTACGTTCAACAAGCTGGTCGCAACAACTGATTTTTAAATTCTCTTTTGTTTTGAATGTCTTTGTAAAACCAGATTGTCCATCAGTAAACTGCAATTCAACGCTCTCGCCATTAACGTTTACAGGAAGCGTTGAAGAATAATTATGCATCAAATGTTGGTCCTTGTACAAAGCAATCTCAACCTGCACTTTGGCGTTTTCTACGATTAGGGCAGGGAGATCAATTGCTATGCTGTCAGGCTGGGGGGATTCTTGTGCTTTCAATGGTTGAAACAGGATTAAAACCATTGCAAACAAAATCAATATATGCCTGTATTTCAATGCAATATTCATACAGCTTTCAGGTTTTTAAAACAGCAAATAAACGCGTTTTCCCCATGTGTTTCAATTTTTTTTCAGCGATAATTACCATACCGCTGTGTTCAAGTTTTTGTCGCAGTTTCCTAAACGTGTAAAACCGGATGTATGGCATCAATTTGAATGTACGTGCCAGAAAAACACGGATAGTGGTCAACAAATCCAATGGGGTTCTGACAGAAGCATAGCAACTGGTTGATGTAATCACAAGTCCATTTGGTCTGGACAGCCTTTTCGCCTCGAGAAGCACCACCTCGGGAGTCTGGCTGTATTCAAGTACATTACACAACAACACATTATCGGCTATATGGTTATCCAAACTAGTGTTGTGCATATCTCCTTTTTGTAACTCCATTTTATTGTCATCATCCTTTATTTTTTTACCCTTTGCCATGCTAATCATCCCAGACGAAATATCAATACCAACATAAGAAGATATTTTATCCTTCAGCATCTCACTCATAATACCGGTTCCACAACCAAGGTCTATCACATGAGCATTTTCTTCCACCATTTCCTTCACATATTCACGGCAAATGCTATATGAAGGGCTATTTTTATTGAGCGCCCTTTTTTCGTATCGATACGCTTTTTTATCCCAGAACCTTTGGTTGTACTGATTATTTCGACTCATTGTACCCCTGGTTAAAACCTGTGAATTTATCCACCATTACTTTCATCACACTCACCCCTTTTATGGCAGGGGTATTATAGGAAAAACTCCGTCCTGTGTATTGTTTCATTACTTCATTCATACCTTTTTCTTTTTCATCTGATACATTTTATTTTGCCTAAAAATAATAAAGATTAGCAATAAACAGAAATAATACCGATTTTTCAATTCTTAACAACCCTATGATGAAAACTTCATGTCACGCCAACGGATATCCTGGCATAAAAACCTTAATTTTGCATAAATATTTAGACAATGATGAAACATACACTAATGTGCTTTTGCTTTTTTCTATGCATCCTGGTGACACCGGGGGTTTCACAAAATTACCAACTGCCATCTGGTCATCCACGACTTGTTGTGGGCATAGTCATTGACGGTCTGGGTTATGATGATGTTCAGAAAAACCTGGATTTAATGCATGAAAACGGCATGAAAAAGCTCATCAAACAGGGAGCATTCTGCAAAAATGCCCGGTATAATTATATGTTTACACAAAGAGCTTCCGGCTACGCTACCATTGTGACAGGATCCGAACCTTCATGGCATGGTATCGTATCGGATTTCTGGTACGAAACCTTAAAGGATGAGGGGATTCATGCCGTGCAAAACAGAGATTACTATCCGGTAGGAACCATCAACAAGGACAATGCATGTTCCCCTGAGCATCTGATATCAGAAACATTCAGCGATGCCATGAAAATGTACTTTCAGAACCAATCAAAAGTGTACAGCATATCGCTTGATGCCACGGCAGCGGTATTAAACGGAGGGTTTAAAGCCGATGCCGCATACTGGGTTGATGATTTTACCGGGAATTTTGTCAGCAGTTCATATTACATGGAGCAATTGCCCGGATGGGTAAAGACATTCAATGAGAACAAATATCCTGACATTTATTTTGAACGTACCTGGGAACCATTGGACATCATGGCTGCATATACACATTCGCGCCCGGATTCCAATGCATTTGAATATGGTTTCGATGCGGAATATAAGACCTTCCCATTTGTTTATGAAGAGATAAAATCTCACTACACAGGAAAAGGTTTCATCAAAATGATCCCGGAAGGCAATACAATTACCACCGATTTTGCAGTGCATTGCCTGATACAGGAAGAATTGGGGACAGATGAAGTGCCTGATGTATTAATGGTAAATTATCATGTGGGCGAAAACATTGGTAAATATTTTGGTCCCGATTCCAAACAAATGCAGGACCTTATCCTCCGGTTGGATAAGGAGATTACTCATTTGGTAGAAGTAATTGAAGATCGTGTCGGAAAAAATTCCACCTTATTTTTCCTGACATCACCCAGTGGATTTGCAAGTAATCCGGAATACCGGAAAACAGAAAAACTTCCGGGCGGCACCTTCAAACACCATTACATGATGGCACTTTTGAAATCTTATCTGAATGTGTCGTACGGCAAAGGGGACTGGATCAGGGATTACCACAATCAACAAATATACTTAAACCGCATACTTATTGAGGATGCCGGCCTTGATCTTGCAGAAATCCAAAACAAAGTGGCACAATTTGTACTATCCACACCCGGTGTAGCCAATGTGCTGACAGCAACCAATCTTCAACAAACAGATTATACCTCAGGTATCTTTATGAAAATGCAAAATTCGTATCATCAGAAACGCTCCGGCGACGTTATGATCGCTTTAAAGCCAGGATGGATAAAAGATGTGAGTTATACCGCAGACCATAATACATGTTACAATTACGATGCACACGTGCCGTTGATGTTTTACGGTTGGAGAATAAAAAAGGGGGAAATATCTCAACCGGTTAATGTTTCAGGCATTACGCCTGTGATCTGCGATATGATGAATATACCGGGACCTTCTTCTGTTGGAAATGAAACAATTGAAGGAATTACTCGTTAATAGTTATATAATTTGTGTTTAATTTAAATTTTATATCTTTATTGTTAATTTTAATGATTTAAAAACTATATTGTTATGAAAATGAAAGCGGTAATATTTTTCTGTATTTCTATGTTTCTTGTGAACCAGTCTATCGCACAAGACGAATCTGAATCTGTAGTGATTGAGGAGGACAGCACGGCAACTGATACCACCTGGAAAGGTGATTTTGTCGGGCTGAATGTTTATCCTGCTTTTGGCATGGTTGGCGGAGGCATATTGCCTTCAACAAAAATCTTTCTACAATACAAGCACAATTGGGAAAAATCAGGGCTCCGTATCAGTGCCAATTACATTAATTTCAATTCACGGGACAAAAGATTGGATATCGTGCATGTAGGCGATACCAATGTATTATTGCGACAATACAACAACAACATTTTCACGCTGGACATGCGCATTGGTTACGAACGTTATATGCCGTTTGATGGTTTTAAATTTCATTATGGTATTGGCGCCATTGGGGGATACCATCATTACGGAAAATCTTATTATCATTATGAACAAACTTTCGACGAATACCCCATAAAAGGCATCAATCCTCCCTACGAACAAAAACCACTCGGATGGTACCGCGCGGATATGTTGAAAGTGGGAGCTGATTTTTCGTTGGGTGTTGACATCCTGCTGTCTGATAATGTTATTGTTACTGTGCAATACAGCCCCGAATTTGCTTATTATATGTTTTTGGATAGTAAAGAGGATGACGATGCAAACGTTTTTGACCAGGACATTGTAGAAGACTACATGGATTTCCGGGGTGATTACATTGATTTGATTCTGAGTGTAAAATTTTAATGAATTAATAGAAGGCCCCTTAAAATACATTGCCGTATTTATACCGATATGTGTTCAATCATCGGTATAATACAGATATTCAATCTATTGAAATTATTAATAATCAATAATAATAATATTGAATATTACACAGTTGAACGCAACTTGGTATTACAGGGGGTATAAAAACAGTGGCTCAATTTAAATAAAATGGTGTTAGAAATATTTGGTTCTATAGAATTAGTTGGCAGTAGGCAAAAAGGGAAATGTCATTTGCCAATTGCCAATTGCTTTCTTTATTGTCAACTAATTTGCGATCCAAGTGTAAAATTAACAAAATATTTGAAACGACATTGTAGTTTAATAGAGCCAAAACAGTAAAGGGGATCATCGTTGAGATGTCCCCTTTTTACATTGCATTGCCGTAGCGTTGCAATGTTCCAGGTTACAGTTATTGTGCCCGTTCAGTGCTGCTAACAAACCGTGAGGTTATCAACGTTCCTGAACCTGAACCGGTGTTGTGGGTGTTGCCACCTTTTGTCCGGTTTTTATCCTCCCGAATCCATCCGGGCCTTAGCCCTTCCGTTTCGCTTTGGCTCTCAACAGTGTTACCTGTTGTTTGCCTCTGCACTTCGGGTGCCGGCTTAAACTGCGATCAGGAACTTAATCCTTCCTGCTGTTTTTCCCGGAGCGAGCAGCCTTGTCACATCTCTGTGAGTCTAACTTTTCACCTGACTGCAAACGGTGGTGTTTCTCATCTCCGAAGCTTCACAACTTCGTTTCTTGTTGAAAACCTTTCCGGCACTTTCTTCTTCCGTAGAAAAAGACTCTTCCGGAATTGCTTCCCGTTTTCAGCAGGCTTTTATCTCTCACCTGGTATTTACAAATATAAGGTATGCAATACCCCCGATCCAAATTTTTTTGCTTGTTTTAATGAACAGGTTTTTAACAGGGTTATCAACATTTTATTAACAATTTTTGAATTTTAAGATGTCGGTTCATAACAGTTATTAACTCTCATATTTCTAACGGTTACGCATACATATTAACAATGAAGGCCAATTTTAGTTATGAACAATGCATGGATTTTTGGGTGAAAAATTTTGGTAAAAAACGCGTAAAAAGTGCAAAATTGTGAATTTATTGCATATTTTTCATTTGTTCCCGCTTGTGCTTTTTGTACATTTCAATGGCGAGGCCGTCTGCCAGTCCAATACGGGGAGCAATGAAATTAGGTATCCTTCCCCATTTGGATAATTTTCTGAATATTTCTGCGGCGGGCACAATCACATCAGCCCTGTCTGTCCTTAATCCAATGTCACTGATACGCTCTTCAAGGGACAAAGATTTTAATTTCTTGTATGCTTTATCAAGTTGTTCTTTGCTGATGGAATGTTTATCAATGTCACCGTATAATTTTGTGAGTTTATTGATGTTGCCTCCCGAGCAGATGCAATTTACTTCGCCGTTGTTTTCACGGGTTGATTTTATCCATTGTTTCATATCATCCCAATCGGTAGAATGTACTTTATCCAGCAACAGCCGTATCGTTCCGATGGAAAAGGATTTGGATTTAACAAAAGCCCCGTCAGAAAAAAAAGAAATCTCCGTACTTCCACCACCAACATCAATAAACAACGTGTCGTCATACACGAGTTGAAAATTTGCATTGGTGGCCTTGCTGATGATTTTAGCTTCCTCTATCCCGTCAATAATTTCGAGATCAATGCCACAGGCGTCATGTATCCGATTCAATACATCGTTTTTATTATCTGCTTCACGCAATGCGGCTGTTGCACAGGCCCTTGTCATTACAGGTTCGTAAACATCAATCAACAACTGATAAGCCTGAATGGTTTTGATGGTTTTCTGAATTTTTTCTTCCGAGATATAGCCTTTCTCAAACACATCCAACCCCAGACGCAAGGGCACACGTGTGATGGTGGCCTTATCCGTAAAGGGACGTCCAAAACGCTCATACACGGTGGTTATCAATAACCTGCCGGCATTTGAGCCGATATCAATCGCTGCAAATAACATTTTAATAGTTTTTCATAAATATGATAAATTCTTAGTTATTTCATTATTCAATTATAGATACATGTTTGACTTTATGGAAACACACTGTTTACGGTTGCTTTTTATCATGTTTCTGTTTTAGATAATCATAGGTATCCCATTGTATACGGACTTTGGGAAGCTTGTTTCGTTTAAACCGGTTGGCAAAGGTTCCATCCACAATCCGTGCTTTGGTATTGTCCCGCAATTGAATATCCAGCATGTCAAGCAGTTCTTGTTTTAAGGTTTCATCACGAACAGGGGCAGTTACTTCAACCCGGTTGTCAAGGTTCCGTCCCATCCAGTCTGCCGAGCCAATAAATACGTTTTTATCTCCACCATGACAAAATGCGGTTATCCTGGCATGTTCAAGGTATTTATCAAGGATACTGAACACTTCAATGTTTTCGCTGACTCCTTTAACCCCAGGAACAAGGGTACATATACTGCGAATAATCATTTTTATCTTTACGCCGGCCTGGGACGCTTTATACAATTTGTTCACTATGCGCTTGTCATCCAAGTTGTTAAGTTTAATTATAGCCCATGATTTTCTCCCGGCTTTGGCTTCATTGATTTCATATTCCAGCATTTTCATGAAAAAATTGCGGGTACTAAAAGGACTGACAATGAGATGTCTGAAACGCATTGGCCGGTATGTGGCTTCGAACAATTCAAACACTTTCCTGATCTCATGTGTTATGCCTCTGTCGCTGGTAAGCAAACCAACATCAACGTATTGTTTTGCTGTTGATTCATTAAAATTACCTGTTCCGATGTATCCGTAATACAAGTTTTTGTTGTCAATTTTTCGCCGTATAAGCAACAATTTAGCATGAATCTTAAACCCTGGAATGTTCTTAATGATTCTTACACCGGCTTCCTGTAATTTTGAAGCAAGGTATATGTTCTGTTTTTCATCAAAACGTGCCTGTACTTCGAGAAACACTTTTACGCTCTTTCCGTTTCGTGCAGCATTAATAAGGGCATTAATTACGGCAGAAGGATTGGCAACCCTGTACAATGTCATTTTAATGGAACGCACTTTGGGGTCAATGGATGCTTCCCGCAGCATATCCAATATATGATTGAAAGGCTGATACGGAAAATGCAGTAAAATATCTTTTTTCTGTATGGTATCGAAAATACTTTTACCTTCTATAATGTCTTTATGCCATACAGGTTCAATCTTTTTATATGCATGCTGATTGCCCAGTAAATCCGGGAAATTCATAAAATCCTTGGAATTATGGTATCTGTCACCTTCCACAAGGTGGTATGTTTTGCTGCCTGAAATTTTTGACAATATTTTATCACGGAGCATTTCCGGCATGTTCCTGTCATAAACAAATCGCACAGGGGTACTGGTTTTGCGTTTTTTCAAGCTGTCCGACAAAATTTCAAGAAAGCTTTTGGACACATCCTCTTCAATGTCCAGCTCGGCATCGCGTGAAAATTTAAAGGTATAAGCTTCGTAACCTGAATAATTGAACACCCCAAAAATATCATCAAGGCAATATCGTATTACATCATCAAGCATAATTATGTATTGATTGCCTTCATGGGATGGCAGTACTAAAAAGCGGTCCACATTAGCTGTGGGGATTTTAATGATTGCCAAATGAGGTTTGTCAGGTTTTTTCTCCCTGTGTAAAATAACACCGAGGTATATGTTTTTGTCCTTCAGATATTCAGGGTCTTCTAGTTTTTTTATGAGGATTGGAAACAAATACTGCCTTACTTCTTCTTTGAAATATCGCTTCACAAAGTGGCCATGGTCCTCTGATATCTCATTCTCATTTAAAAGATATACCCGTTTGTTTTCCAGGTCTTTTCTTACTTCTTCAAACACATTGGAAAAATTCTGTTGTTCTTTGCGAACGGTATCATATACCTCATTCAGAATGTTTCTGTAATAGGCAGCTTTTTTGGGATATTCCTTCTCATTCAACGTGACAAGACGGTTTAATGTTCCCACGCGAACCCTAAAGAATTCATCCTGGTTGTTGGAATAAATACCAAGAAATTTAATCCTTTCCTGCAAGGGATTATTATCATCACCAGCTTCCTGCAACACCCTGTTGTTGAACTGCAACCAACTGATTTCCCTATTTATGTATGTTGTATTATCCATATTGTAAACGCCGGTATTGTATAATGCCGGACAAGTTGTGAAAATACATTATTTCCATGATAAAACAATTGTCATTATTTTACAAAAATACGACATTAATGGCATCAAACAAAAAACACAATTACATGAAGAATAACAGGCATTCAGGCTTGATTTTGATTGATTGATTAACAAGAGGTAGTAAATTCCGCTGTTCTCTTTCTATCCCTATCTACCAGGCAGGATTGCGATGAGCAGCCACTTTTGTTGATATTGATTAGTCACACATGTTTTATTCTCATTAAAAATTTGTGTAAGTTTGTTCAGATGAGAAAATGATATCTTTCTGTGAACAAATCGGACATAAACAAAGGCTTAGACAAGAAGGGCAACCCTGCCGGCATTGATAATATCATCAAACTGTGTTTTGTCAATACCACCAAAAGCTGGGGTGGTGGTGAGCGGTGGCATTTTGAAAATGCAGTCTATGCATCTCAGCAGGGGTTTAAGGTAAGTATAATATGCAGCAAAAACAGCAGTTTACATGATAAAACCTTAAAAGCAGGAATCCATTGCCATCCGGTAAACATTACGAATCTGAGTTTTATTAATCCGTTTTCATTACGTAACCTGAAGCAATATTTTAGAAAAAACGGCATTGATGCGGTTGTTTTCAATGGCCCTTCAGATTTAAAAACTGCCGGCATAGCAGCTATGCGTGCAGGTGTGTCCCTGAGGATTTACCGGCGCGGATTGGCAAAAGCACCACATCGAAATATACTAAACCGCTTTTTATTTTCAAATGTCGTTACCGATTATATCGTCAATTCAAAAGCCACTGCCAAAGCACTTTTCAGCAGATCAAAGCCATCCCAACAGGAAACCGCTCATGTTCATGTCCTCTATAACGGCATAGAACCACATCCGAACATAAAGAATCCATTTTCTGATCAGAATAAAATTGTGTTTGGCAATGCCTCCCGTTTTGTTCCTCAAAAAGGGTTGCACTACCTGCTCGACATGGCTTTCATCCTGAAAAAATCAAGAACGGATTTTGTGGTGCGTATTGCCGGTACCGGCCCGTTGGAAAAGGCATTAAAGGAAAAAGCTTCAGCATTGGATGTGCATGATGTGGTGGAATTTACGGGTTTTGTGGATGATGTTCCTGCATTCATGTCCGGTATTGATGTGTATGTATGTACATCGATTTTTGAAGGTTTTGGTTTCTCCATTGCTGAGGCCATGCATGCCGGAAAACCTATTATCGGATTTGATGTCAGCAGTAACCCGGAACTTGTGTCAGACCAAAAAACAGGCTACCTGGTGCCAGCTTTTGATGTGCGTCAACTGACAAATAAAGCCCTTGTCCTGATGGAAAACAAGGAATTAAGGCGAAAATTTGGCAACGAAGGGCAACGTGTGGCGCTGGAGAAATTCAACAAAATCCATCAACATGAAAAATTTTGCGAGCTGATGATAAGATTATTTGGGCGTGCGGGATTGGTGAGTAGTGAGTAGTGAGTTGTGAGTAGTGAGTAGTGAGTGGTGAGTGAATATCGAATATCAAATATCAAATGATAAAGTTGGAGAGAGGGAGAGACGGAGAGATGGTGTGATGGTGAGATGGGACGAAGGAACGATAGCACGATGGAGCGAGGGGGTGAT
>JAYENB010000147.1:0-3033 GCA_034721855.1 Bacteroidota bacterium | reverse complement strand
GGCTCAAATATGAATAAAATTATTATTTTTGATAACTTTTAAAGTTCATCCGACTTTTCGGAGTGGACTCTTGATTAAAAGAATTTTTTTTTATTTTTGTATTAGTTAAATATGTTAAAGTTAAACGTAAATTTGAACTATTATAATAACCTGAAAAGCTATATGATAATGACATAACGAATTAAAAATATTGAAAATATGGAGCGTTAGCTTTTATTCTTGACTAAGAAAACCGCCAATTTTTAAATGCACCAAGATAAAAGTAAGACGCTCACGCCAACGGCGTGGGCTGTTCTTATTTGTAGAGTGGGTGTTTGGCGATACCTTGTGAACTGGATAAGTTACAGACCCACGCTTTGTTTTTATAATTGTTAAACTTGACTTTGGATTTGGGGTAAACAAAAACTAATTTATTATGAAAAACAAAATTTTATTAAGCTTAATGGCATGTATTTTAGCGTTATCATCTTTTGGACAAGATATAATTGTAAAACAAAACGAGGATGAAATTAAATCCAAAATTCTTGAAATTACAAGTGAGGCCATCAAATACAAAGAACATGAATTTTAAGATGGACCGACCAGAAACATTGAAAAATCCGAAGTATTTATGATTATTTATGAAAACGGAAAAAGGGAAAAATTTAAAAAGAAACATCAAACAGAAAAATCAGAGAAATTAGAGAATGATAAAGAAACAAAAGAAGCTGATTATGAATCATCTAAGAAGCATAAAAATATCTTAGGTCAGGGATTATATATAAATATTCAAGGGGGTTATGATTTTGCCTTGAGTACACAAAATTCAAATAATTTTTATTGAGCTTGTAAACACAGGTGTGCTCTGCTCATCCAGGCACACTGGCGGCTCATAGTTTATGTCTTCCATCCTTTAAAAACCGGCAGCAGATTTGAAAAACGGTGCAAATTATTAACTTTAGGACGTAAATGACAGCGGGATCGGCACAAAACTATAGCTGCAAACCGTTGTGTGCTATTAAGTAAAAAATTGAAAATATGGATGATTTTATATATAAATTTATTAAATTTTGTGCTGTTGGAGGAAGTGGTGTATTAATAGATTATGGGTTTACATATTTATGCAAAGAAAAACTGAAAATTAACAAATATGTATCTAATTCTATAGGTTTTATTATTGCAGCATCTTCAAACTATATCCTAAATCGTATTTGGACTTTTGGCAGTGAAAATGAAAATATTACAACTGAATATTTTAGTTTTATAGTTGTTTCAATTGTTGGACTTTTAATTAATAATGCAGTATTGTGGCTCATACATGGCAAATTGAAATATAATTTTTATTTATCAAAACTTGCTGCTATTGGAGTGGCTACAATATGGAATTTTTTAGCAAATTACACATTTACTTTTAATAATACTCTAAATTTTTAAATAATATATTTATGAAATTTGAAAGACATCATTATTACTATTTTTTCGTTGTTTTTCTTTTCCTTGGCATTACTTCTGTTGAATTATTTTCTGACGGAATGTTTATGGACGGATTATTATATGCTGACATTTCTCGTAATATGGCAGAGGGATTAGGAACTTTCTGGAAACCACATTTAAGTAATACTTTCTTTTCTGAATTTTATGAACATCCGCCATTGGCTTTAGGTTTGCAAAGTATATGGTTTAGAGTTCTTGGGGATTCTATTTATGTCGAACGATTTTATTCTTTGTTTACTTTTATAATTGTTGGTTACTTAGTTGTTTTAATTTGGAAAAAATTAACAGATAATAAAAAAAGTGGTTGGATGCCGCTGTTCTTTTGGATTATTATAAGTGGTGTAACTTGGTCAGCAGCAAATAATATGCTAGAAAATACCATGAGTGTATTTGTATGTTTATCAGTATTATTTTATCTTAACAGTATTGATAATAGACGTTTTCTTTGGATTGTTCTTTCAGGTCTTTCACTTTCACTAGGGCTTTTATCGAAAGGATTTTTCTGTTTATACATTTGGAGTGTTCCTTTTTTTATTTGGCTTTTCAAGCGCAATAGAAATTTTAAGCAAACGGCAACAGATACTTTTATTCTTATTTCAAGTACTATTTTGCCGATTGTAATACTTTATTTTTTTGTTCCTGCAGCACAAAACAATATGCTAAATTATTTTAATAAGCAGGTTTTAGGTGGCATTAGCAATGTTCAAACAGTCCCTACTCGTTTTGCAATTATTAGAATGTTTTTTGAAAGTACCATTTTACCTTTGGCTATAGGAAGTATTGTTATTATTGTCGCATTAAAACAGAAAATTAAGAAAAAATTATTTACGGAAAATTCAAGAGAAGCCTTAATATTTCTGTTAGTTGTTCTTTCCGGCATTTTACCTATAATGATAAGCATGAAACAAAGAGGTTTTTATATTCTTACTGTTTATCCTCTTTTTGCTATAGGGTTAGCCTATTACCTTTACCCAATCTTAAATCCGGCCATTGCGAAAATAAAATCAAAATCAAAGGGTTTTAAAATCTTTAAAATTATAACACTCAGCATTGTTATGATAAGCATACTATTATCATTTTTACAAATAAATAGAATTGGAAGAAATAAAACAATGATTAAAGATACTAAGGCAGTAATTAGTGTTATTGGAGAAAGTGTAACCATCAATATCTGCCCAAATATGTATTCAGAATGGAGCTTACATGGATATTTCTCTAGATATGGGAATGTAAGCTTAGACCCAAATCAAAAAAACATTTGTAAATATTATTTAACGAATAGCGATTGTAGCGAGGATTATTTGAATAAAAGATATAAATTAGTGCCTGTTGAAACAGAAAAATATAAGCTTTATATGGTAAATAATGAATGGGTTCAGTCTAAAAAGTCAAAATAACAAAATTCTGGTTTTAAATCAAACCATTTTTTAATAGCCTGGTAAAGCGTTTTTATTGTACCATTTGCTCTTTCAACAATTCCAACATGTCTGTCAAGTTCGTTTTACGTATTGCGTAAAAACCATGGAAGGGATTGAAGATAAACAGGTATAAAATACAGGC
>JAYENB010000146.1:0-15438 GCA_034721855.1 Bacteroidota bacterium | reverse complement strand
TAGACTGGGCTCAAGGATTATAAGGTCATATAAGTTTTTTCTTATAATTTCTTATATGGTTTAATTATTTTAGGTTAAATACGGTGCACGATATGTATATTTCTTAAAATAGTAACCGATTTTAACCATTGTTAACCCCGTAGAAATTTTTCAACGGGGTTAACAGTTTAATTTACAAATTTCAAACCTTTGCGACATTGCGACTTTGCGGTGAGGAGCTACTTTTGCTGATACTGATTAATTACCAAAAATTTTATTATTCTTAATCTTTCGTAAAGTTAATTATGGGATTAAAACGCGTTTTGTAAGTATAAGGCATATCAGGTATGCCATTGTTGTTGGTGTCTGAAAAACTCCTGACATAACGGTAAAATGCCAGCCATTCTTTCCCTTCTTGTATGCCGGTTTTTTCTGGGTTGAAATCAAGCACGGCATCCCGGATATTTTCCATTTTTTCTCCGGTCTTTAGTTTTGGGCTAACCCTTACTAAACCAAAGGTCTTCTTTTTTATGATACCTATAAATTCAAGCATATAAGCACTGGCAGAAATAGCATACAGTTTTTCATTTTTGCGGCTGCAATCTAGGCTTTTCCATCCAATTTTATCATTTCCTATTTCAATTTTTGAAATTTTATTAAGAAACCAATTGTCCATGTCAGTGTAAACTTTGATGCCACTATAATAACAATAACTTGATTTACTTGATTCCCGTATCATCAATAGCACTTCCATGACATTTTTTAGCTCTTTAGCAGTTACATATACCTGTGCCAAAGGATACCCGGGAATATTATCTTTACCTTTTCCTAATGAGCATATCCTGAAAATATCGGCAATGCCTTGTTTTCCGTGTTTTCCCGGATTAATACGGTCTCTGATAACCCCGGCAGCAATCATACTTACATCTGTGTGAATACCATGTTGTTGAATGTCGTAATAAATGGCATCGGCCAAAAATGGGCCTAGTGTAGATAAATGTAAATCACCATTTTCATTGCAAGACAGTTCAAAATTACTTTCAAAGATGGGTTGCTCATAGGCAATATTAAATGTATCCAATAATTTTTCCTGAACCAGTTTTTGTTGTTTATTAATTTGTGTTTGAATGGATTTTTTACCTGGAATCTCATCATTTATCGGAATAAGCCTGAAATTAGAAAAGTTGTAATTATTGTTCTCACTCATAAATAATATACAGCCAAGATTTTGCCCGCCATCTCCTGTTTGTACTACCGGCGTGTTTTCAGTTAAAATAGCTTCATTTGTAATGGTATGTGAATGACCACTGATAACAGCGTCAATGTATTTACTCCCTTTTTTGGCAAGTTTAATGTCTTCACCTTCCCATTCATCTCCGGATTTTTTAATGCCCGAATGCGACAGAACAATGACCACATCTGCTTTGCCACTCTTTTTGAGTTCTTTTGCTAATTTTTTTGCAGATCTGTATGGATTAGACATGCTTACTGGTTTCAAATAGGGTTGTACTTCTACTGCATCTTCTCCATATATACCGAGAAAGGCGATTTTCACCCCTTTTTCTTTATGTATGGCATAGCGTTGAATAATGCCTTGATCAAAGAGTACTTTGAGTTCATCGTCCCTGTTATCATTGTTGTCAAATTCAATGTTTGTGAGCAGCAGTTGTGGAATTGGTCCTTTTTGTTTTGCCTGATTAATGATTCGGGCAAGTGTTTCCGGGCCATAGTCAAATTCATGGTTTCCTATAGAGACATAATCATATCCCATATCTTTCATCAATCGCAATTGAAATCCTGTTGTTTTTTCCAGCGGATGAAAAAGTGATCCCATTAAAAAATCTCCGGCATCAACAGCAAGCACAATGTCTTCCGGATGTTGTGATTTTTTTTCCTGTATAAGAGTTGCAATCCTGGCACAACCTCCTTTTGTGTTATCGTCTCCGGTAGTTAACGGCGTGTATTCGATTTCAGGAGAGTAGCCATTTAGTTTGGAATGAATGTCGTTGGTGTGCAGTAAAATAATGTTTTGTGCATAAATATGACAAGCAAAAAACACAGCGAAAGCCAATATACAGATTTTTTTCATAAGCTCAGGATTTTAAAAACAGGATAAATAAAATTTATGCTAAGGTTCCTAAAATGTATTGATACACTTGTTAGCATGTTTTTTAAGGTGTTATTTCTTTGGTGTAAATGTAGTAATTTTTTAATTTCTTCCATTTTGTGCTGCATTTTCTTTCAATAAATAAAAAAGAGAAAATTGAATGCATCAACATACCTGCAAATGATCTCACGCAATTTGAAAATCACAATCCGGGTATCAGGATATCATACGCCACAGCAACTTGTTTTTTCCTTGCTTTTTAATTTCACGTTTTAAGAGGATGTTTTCTGAAGCACTAAGTTCAGGGTCATTTTTTAGGATAGCTTCTGCGATATTACGGGCAAATTGCAGGATTTGATGGTCTCTGCCAAGGTTTGCAATTTTCAGGTTAATAGGCAAGCCACTTTGTTGTGTTCCCTCGATATCACCCGGGCCACGGATTTTCATGTCTGCCTCGGCAATTTCAAAACCATCATTAGTTCGTGTCATCACTTCAATCCGTTGCCGTGAATTATCGCCCAGCTTGTTCCTGGTCATCAGGATACAATATGATTGTTCAGCACCACGACCGACACGCCCCCTAAGTTGATGCATCTGTGATAGTCCGAAGCGTTCGGCAGATTCTAAAATGAGAACGCTGGCGTTTGGGATGTCCACGCCTACTTCGATAA
Source organism: Bacteroidota bacterium (assembly GCA_034721855.1). Classification (GTDB taxonomy): domain Bacteria; phylum Bacteroidota; class Bacteroidia; order Bacteroidales; family ML635J-15; genus JAQIBY01. The sequence continues at coordinate 12,681 of JAYENB010000146.1, read as the reverse complement.
CAGTAGTGGCAACAAGGATGTCAGCAGCGCCACTTTTAAAATACTGCATGGATTTTTCTTTTTCAGCCGGTTTCATTTTCCCGTGAACAACTGCCACCTGATAATCCGGACGTGGAAAAGCCCTGAGCATGCTTTCCACACCATCTTCCAGGTCTTTGTAGTCCATATGTTCAGACTCGTTGATGAGGGGATACACGACGAAGATCTGACGTCCTTTAGCAATTTCATCGCGCATAAACTGAAACACCCTTAACCGTTGACTATCTGTAGCTTGTTTGGTTACGATGGATTTTCTGCCGGGAGGTAATTCGTCAATGGTGGAAACATCGAGATCCCCATATACTGTCATGGCAAGTGTGCGTGGTATGGGTGTAGCAGTCATTACCAGTATATGAGGCGGCTGGCTGGATTTTTTCCATAACCTGGCACGCTGGGCAACACCAAAGCGGTGTTGTTCATCAATGATGGTAAGCCCCAGTTTATGAAACTCAACAACATCCTCCAGCAGAGTATGTGTGCCGATGAGTATATCCACATCTCCTGATAACAATCCTTCATGAATTAGCTTTCTGTCTTTTTGCTTTGTTGATCCTGTCAGCAATTCCACCCGCAGGTTCATTCCCTTGAGCATGTCAGAAATGGAATGGTGGTGTTGTTGTGCCAGAATTTCTGTTGGTACCATCAAGGCAGCCTGATATCCATTGTCTATGGCAATGAGCATACACATCAATGCAACCAGGGTTTTCCCGCTTCCGACATCTCCCTGCAAAAGGCGGTTCATATGTTGTCCGCTACCCATGTCGCGGCGTATTTCTTTGATAACCCGTTTTTGTGCTTCCGTAAGCTCAAACGGAAGGTTTTTTTTGTAAAAATCATTAAAATTGGCACCTACTGATGAAAAAACATAGCCTGGAATTTGCTTCTTTCGTTGATTACGGCTTTTCAGCATGCCTAGTTGAATAAAAAATAATTCTTCAAACTTAAGCCGGTATTCGGCTTTTGCAAGGGTTTCATTATCTTTTGGGAAATGCAGGTTACGAATAGCAGTATCTTTATCAACAAGGCGGTATTTTTGATGCATCCATCCAGGCAAGGATTCAGGTATTGGTTCATTTAAGGTGTTAATCAGGTTTTCCTGCAATTTCTGAATGGCTTTGCTATGGAGTTTGTGTTTTTTTAGTTTTTCTGTGGTATAATAATGAGGCATCAGGCCTGTGGCGGGTTTCTTTTGCCAGTTTTCGAGCAATTCCATATCCGGATGCGCCATATTAAGATGGCTTTTGTACCGTGTGGATTTGCCAAAAATTACATATTGCCTGCCTGGCTTGAGGCTGTCTTTAATCCATTTGGCTCCTTTAAACCAAACCAACTCCAGACTGCCGGTATCATCATTGCACATGGCTGTCAGGCGCGAAAAACGTTTTCCGCCTACCATTTTGGGTGCATGGATGGTAGCTATGATTTGAACCATAGGCATGCCATCCCTGAGTTCGGTAATTTTATAAAACTTTGACCTGTCGGTATGGCGATAGGGAAAATAATTCAGTAGGTCCTCAAAGGATTGAATGTCCAGTTCGTCTTTAAGCAGTTCTGCCCGTTTTGGCCCAACGCCTTTCAGGTATTTTATGTCGTTATCAAATTGTGATGCCATCAAAATGCAGTGACTAATCAGTATCAGTAAAAGTAGCTCCTCACCGCAAAGACGGAGAGATGCTAAGTTTAAAAATTTTAAAATTTATTTACAAATCTTAAGCGATTTAATTCTTCTTTTTCCATTTCATTGCGACTTTGCGTCTTCGGGTAACAATTAAAGGTACCTGACTATTTACAAAATGCATTTTCCACTTTTCCACGATGTGAAGATAAAAAACTTAATTGTAAATGCTGGTCTGATTGTGAATGGATAAATATAATTTTATCCCGGATGGTATTCGTTGTTTTTTGTATTAATTTCGTAATAAAGAAAATGCTTTTATTTTATTGATGATACACAGGATTTTATCATACATAAATCATCGGCTTAGGGCAAAAAGCGTAAAATATGCTGATGGTGCAGACCTGCCTGCCTGGTTAGCGGATGCCCTGCTTTCAGAAGCACAGCCTTATGGTGTAGATATCGCAATGGATTATCTTGATGCATTATTGCAGATGCATGATAAGGTTGACGTTGTGGATTTGGGGGCTGGTTCACACAAAATGGGAAAAAAGAGACGCATTTCAGATATCGCCAGGTATTCCGTATCCAATTACAGTGAACTGCGGTTTTTATCCAGATTAGCTTTTTTTAAAAATCCTGAGTCTGTGCTGGAGTTGGGTACATCATTGGGGGTTTCCTCAACTATGCTTGCGAATGTGGTTCCACGGGCAAAGGTTATTTCTGTGGAAGGGTGCCCCCATATGCATCATGTGGCAAAACAACATAGCAACAAATATGGCAATGATAATTTGCAACTCATCAACGCTGAATTTGATGACTTTTTTTTGCAGAACACAAGCAAATATGACATGGTAATCATTGATGGAAATCACAGGTATGATGCTACGTTGCGATTGTTTGATGCTGCATTAAGAGGGTTAAATCCGGAAGGGGCCATTGTTATTGATGATATTTACTGGTCATGGGGTATGCACAAGGCATGGAATCAAATAAAAAAGCAGCCCGGGTATGTGTTTGTGGATGTTTATCATACCGGAATCATCACCAAAGGAAACCATGCATGCTACAGATTTTGATGATGGTAACACAACAAGGCTTCAATTTGTAAGTACAGGTTTTTTGAATTCTTTTTATATGCTGTTTGCTCTTTTCCCGAAAGGCTTTGCTCATGTTTTTTCATTTTTTTCAGCAGCGCTTTTATCTCATCCTTATCCATTTTTGAAATAATCTGCTCTACCACTGCCCGCCTTGTTTTTGCTGATTCATTTTCTAAATAGATGGTTTCTTCAATGTATTGTTTTTTTGGTTTTGGATAAATATCCTGTATGTTAAGGCCTAAGTCAGCTAATGGAATGTGCTGCAATGTGTTGTTTACAATTGAAAAATCTGCTGTTTCACTTTTATTGTACATAGACATAAACAACACAGAGTCAACAGTATGATTTCTTGTGCCGGAGGGATTACAGACATAATAATGATTGTATTTTTCTTTGAGTGATAAAATTGTTGTTGAGTCTTTGTTGTCTTTTGCAGCATAGGATAAAATGAAGTCCCAATCTGATACCGGATTTACATAATAATATATAAGGCTGTCTGTACACGCAAGCCTGGTTTTCCATGATGCCCTGTAGCTTCCTAATAATGTGGTTAAATCATAAAATTCAACGACACGGGAAATGCTGTCTTTGCCGGGAATTACAACATAAAGGGCTGTGTTTTCATGCAGGTACTCAGATTGTCCGCCATCCGGGAACCGGGATATTCCTTTTGGCGGCAAATATGCATGTGTTGAAATTATACATGCAATCCTTGAACTGTCAGCAAGATAGCATGGATTATGATGAAGTTTATAATCAAGATACAGATAATCAGAATGGCAGGACATCAGGCACATAAAACTTATGGTTCCTAATAAGAAGAGGAAATAACCTGTGCCAGAGTTAATCAGCTTTTTCATTGTTTGTTTCAGATTCGTTAGACCCACATCCAAAAAACAATACAGTGATTAACAAAGTTGAGAGAATAGCATTCAAGTTTTTCATAGCACAATGCATTAGGTTTAATATTATGACAAATATACAAATTTCACTTGATAAACAAAATATCCCAATAAAGATTACATTTTAGCTATAATTTTGCTTAATTAGTGCGTGTCTATAAATTCAGAGTGTTTGAACCAAAATATTCAAGATCAAGGCGTGTGATAATTTTAAACCGCAGTATACTAGCGTATATGAGGATTTGAAATTTGAGCAACAACGCAGATATTGGACATTATGGATAAACACTAATTAAAAAAACCACCCCCTAATATAGGAAGTGGTTTTTAAATGATCTGTTGAGCTGTGTTTATTTTACTTCTTCAAAATCTACATCGGTGACTTCATCATCATCGCCGGATTTTGATTTGCCTTCTTGTTTTGAACCTTTGGTTTGTTCAGATTGTTCCGATTTTCCTTGTTCTTGCTGCTGGCCAGCATTCTGTGCATTATAGATGTCCTGTGATGCTGCCTGGAAAACTTTGTTCAGCTCTTCCATGGTTTTGTCAATGGCATCAACATCCTGATTTTTATGTGCTTCTTTTAGTTTACCCAAGGCATCTTCGATGGGTTTCTTTTTGTCAGCAGGTATTTTATCTCCAACTTCTTTCAATTGTTTTTCAGTTTGGAAAATCATCTGATCAGCCTGGTTGATTTTTTCCACTTTTTCTTTTTCTTTCTTGTCTTTTTCTGCATTAGCTTCAGCTTCTTCCTTCATCCGGTTAATTTCATCTTCTGACAATCCGGTTGAAGCCTCAATGCGAATACTTTGTTCTTTTCCTGTGCCTTTGTCTTTGGCAGACACATTGAGAATACCGTTTGCATCAATGTCGAAGCTAACTTCAATTTGAGGAACACCACGTGGTGCCGGCGGAATTCCGTCGAGGTGGAAACGCCCAATGGTTTTGTTGTCTTTGGCCATTGGCCTTTCACCCTGTAAGACATGAATTTCAACAGATGGTTGGTTATCGGCAGCCGTAGTAAATGTTTCTGATTTGTTTGTCGGTATGGTTGTATTGGCTTCGATGAGTTTGGTCATCACGCCACCCATGGTTTCAATACCGAGAGACAGTGGTGTAACATCAAGCAAGAGTACATCTTTTACGTCACCTGTAAGCACACCACCCTGAATAGCAGCACCAAGGGCTACAACTTCATCAGGATTGACTCCTTTTGAAGGATCTTTACCAAATAATTTTTTAACTTTTTCCTGTATAGCAGGGATTCGTGTTGATCCACCGACAAGCAATACCTGGTTGATGTCGGATGATGACATTCCGGCATCTTTCAATGCTTTTTCACATGGCTTAACTGTTGATTCGATAAGTGAATCAACAAGTTGTTCAAATTTTGAACGGCTGAGTTTTTTTACCAAATGCTTAGGTACACCTTCAACCGGCATAATATATGGCAGGTTGATTTCGGTTGAGCTAGCGCTGGAAAGTTCAATTTTGGCTTTTTCAGCAGCCTCCTTCAGCCGTTGTAAGGCCATGGGATCTTTGCTGAGATCAGCACCTTCGTCTTTTTTAAATTCTTCCACAAGCCATTCAATGATTTTTTGGTCAAAATCATCACCACCTAAATGTGTATCACCGTTTGTGGATTTTACTTCAAATACACCTTCACCGAGTTCCAGGATGGAAATATCAAATGTACCACCTCCAAGATCGAAGACAGCCACTTTCATATCCTGTTCTTTTTTATCAAGACCATAAGTCAGTGATGCGGCAGTAGGTTCGTTGATAATCCGTTTGACTTCAAGCCCTGCAATTTCGCCTGCTTCTTTGGTAGCCTGACGTTGAGAATCATCGAAATAGGCAGGTACGGTTATGACAGCTTCTGTCACTTCCTGACCAATATAGTCTTCAGCCGTTTTCTTCATTTTTTGAAGAATCATGGCAGAAAGTTCCTGTGGTGTGTATTTACGGTCGTCAATTTGTACCCTTGTAGTATCGTTGCCACCATCAACTACTTTATACTGCACACGCTTAATGTCCTTTTTGAGATTACTGTATTTCATCCCCATAAAACGCTTTATGGAGGCAATCGTTTTATCAGAGTTTGTAATTGCCTGGCGTTTTGCAGGATCTCCGATTTTTCGTTCTCCGTTTTCTACAAAAGCCACCAATGATGGTGTTGTTCGTTTTCCTTCACTGTTTGGAATTATAACAGGATCGTTTCCTTCCATAACAGCAACACATGAATTCGTTGTTCCTAAGTCTATTCCAATTATTTTACCCATAATATTATTTTTTTATTTTTGATTTCACAATTAATTTCGTACAACAATTTACAATGATTGTGCCATGCAGGAAATCTTAAAAACAAGGGGTAATATTGGCAGGTTTTCAATGTTGAAATGGCTATAGATTCAAATTAACCTGCCATTACGTCATTTTTTGGACAAGTAATACGGATTGTTCAGATCGGCAAAATTCAAATGTTCTGTAATGGTGTCATTGGCCAAAGTACTGATGGTGGGGTTTGATACTTTATTGAAAGTTTGTTTGGTAAGCCTTGCTGCAAATAAGCCCACCCCATTGTTAATGTTGGTAAAAAACGGTTTTTCCTGTACAGCTCCTGTAGATGGTTCACTTAAGGATGAGTATATCTGGAAATTTTCATCGGCTGCATGTAATGTGAATGAAACAGAATTTGGATATCTCACCAGCCTGGTTACATTTTCTTTCTCAGGAATAGAATTTAACAATACATCATAAAATTTTTCGACAGGAAATTCAAGTCCTATTATTTGATTCCCAGCACCTGAAACAGTTTTTACATGCCCAAATATTTCAATAGGAGGACAATTTTTTATCGTATCACCTGCATCGGTTACCTCGAGATAGTAGAAACGAAAGACCATCTGGTAAAGCATGCCATTGTCACCGGTTTCATATTTTGCTTTTACACTTCCTATATCGTAATTATTTAAAGCAATTTCACGGACCGAGGAAGGATCAACTATGCGTGCTCCACTAATCAGTTCAATGGCACTGGTACAGTGTTTATTTGCTGAAGGGATATTGACATGCAACTCATAAGTATAGGGATTTCCGCTGTTGTTTGAGGCCTGAATTTCTCCTTCATACACATAAATGGTGTTTCGATCATTGGCAAACAGTCCTTCAGGTTTTGGAATGGTATCTACAGCAACAAAATTCAGACGCTTGCTAATTTGACCGTTGATGATTTGATTTATATATACCTCAGCATCATCATAAAATAAAGAATCGCTTTCCCGGGCCATATTAATGGCAGATGCATCACCAAGGAAGGCTTTGTTCAATTTGATGTAATGGACCGAGTCATTCTGGTTCAATAAACCATAGACCACCGGGATATTTTCCCAATCTGCATTAACGTTCACCTCTTCCTCACAGGAAGTACCCATTATAAGAATTGAAATAAAAATACAAAATCGCGTAAAATAATGCATTTAAAGTGGGTTATTTCAAAATAATTATCAAATTTGTAACTTAACGTTTCAAAATTAAGCTTATTATTTGAATTACAAAAATATTATTATGTCACATTATAAGAACGTCAGGCGTGTAACCACCAGGGTATTACAGGGAATGAAGAACAAGCAGGAGAAAATCGCTATGCTCACGGCATACGATTATTCCATGGCACGCCTATTGGATACAGCAAAAATTGACATTCTCCTAGTTGGGGATTCGGCATCAAATGTGATGGCAGGCTATGAATCGACCCTGCCCATTACCCTTGATCACATGATCTATCATGCTACCAGTGTTGTTCGGGGGGTGAACCGTGCCCTTGTGGTTGTTGATCTTCCTTTTGGCACATACCAGGGAAATTCAAAACTGGCTTTAAAGTCTGCCATACGCATCATGAAAGAAACAGGCGCTGCTGCCATAAAAATTGAAGGTGGTGCTGAAGTTGAAGAATCCATACGAAGAATTTTGTCTGCCGGCATTCCGGTAATGGGCCATCTGGGATTAACCCCGCAGTCAATTCACAAATTTGGTACCTACGTTGTACGCGCTACTGACGAAGAAGAAGCTGAAAAACTGATTGAAGATGCTCATTTGCTTGAAGAATTGGGGTGTTTTGCCATTGTGCTTGAAAAAATTCCTGCCCGCCTGGCATGTCAGCTGTCCAAAGAAATTAAAATCCCGATAATCGGCATTGGAGCAGGTGGCGATGTGGATGGACAGGTGCTTGTTTTGCATGATATGTTAGGCATTACCCAGGAATTTTCCCCCCGGTTTTTACGTCGCTATCATGATCTGTCGGCTGAAATTAAGGATGCTGTTTCAAGGTATATTGATGATGTGAAAAATCTGGACTTCCCCAATGAAAATGAACAATACTAAGGAACATACAACTCATAAAGACAAATTTATTCCTAACATTATTTATGAAGACAATCATCTTTTGGTGATCAATAAACCAGGGGGAATGTTATCACAGGGGGATCAAACCGGTGATGCTTCCATTGTGGATATGTATAAACATTATCTGAAAAAAAAATACAACAAACCGGGAAATGTGTTTTTGGGGTTGGTTCATCGCCTTGACAGGCCTGTAAGTGGGGTAATGGTGCTGGCTAAAACCGGGAAAGCGCTTTCAAGGTTAACTGGTCAGTTCAGAGAAAAAACAATTGAAAAATACTATTATGCACTGGTGAAAACAAAGCCTCCACTGCCTGCACAACAATTGGAACATTATCTTCTGAAAAACAGGAAACAAAATAAATCATACGTAAATAAGACATCTGGTAAAGAAGCTAAAAAAGCAGTTTTGGATTATAAAACAGTGGGGGCATCTGACAATTATCACTTGTTGAAAGTCCGCTTGTTAACAGGCAGGCATCATCAGATACGATGCCAGTTAGCTCACATAGGGTGTCCGGTTAAAGGTGACCTGAAGTATGGTTTTCCACGTTCTAATCCGGATGGGGGAATCAGTTTACATGCCGGAGAGCTTGAAATTACACATCCTGTCAGTAAAGAAAGAAAGGTATTTACTGCCCCATTTCCCGATGGAGATATCTGGCACCTATTCAAACATTTTATCTGATATGCAGATTTGTTGTTTGTCTGGAGCTATTATCACAATTTTGTCTTTTAAGAACGCGTACCCCAGTATCCCCTCAAAATAGGGATTTGCATCATTTACCTGGCGGGTATCCGGTGTGTTCCATGTATTATCTCCAATGGATACAGGTCCGGGCGGATTTTCAGGGTTAAACATCACAAACAATGCAGAATGTGGATTGAAGAGGAACGGGTATTTGGCTTTATTGATAGATACCGTCAAAATTATTTTATGATTAAGATAAATTTCATACGGTTGAAAATCATATCCACTCCATGCACTTAGATCATCATACAGTTGTATGGCCTGGTCCCTGAAGTTAATCAAAACGTGATTACCTGTAAAAAAATCCAGTGATACTTCACCAACTATGCTATCGGAAACACCCGATGGTCTTTCTGAAACTGGAAATGTTACCGTATTAAATCGTATGTCTCCCACATAACCACTGACATCGTTTATTTCAAAGGTACTGTATGATGTACTGTCCTTATTGCTGATTACCTTTCCAATACGTTGAGCAAAATCAGAATACATATGGTTACTATTGTGGCCGGGATAAAAGCTGAGATAATAATTTCCTGAATCCTTATTTTCTGCATTAAACTTAACCGGAAGAAGCATGGTTGAATGTTCAAAATATACCTCCCCAAGGCTATCTGCTTTCCAAAAGAAATCGGATGTTCGCTCCTGTGTTGTTTCTTTTTCAGAGTCCCCTTCCTGCTTGTTACAGGATATAAATGAAAGGCTTAACAATGCCATTATGTATATGGTTCGCATGCTATGTGTTTTGTGTCAAAAATAAATAAAATAATTCATCATTGATCAGAAGACAATGAATCTTCATCAATGCGTGCCCTTTCGATGATGCTGGCATTCAGCTCAAATCCTAAAATTACCGCAAAGCTCATAATATAAATCCATATCAGCACAACAATGATGGTTCCGATGGAACCGTAGAGTTTATTGAATTGACCAAAATTGTTGACAAAAAATGAAAACCCATAAGAAGCAATTACCATCAATATGGTGGCCAGTGTGGCACCAGGTGAAATAAATCTGAACCTGCCACGGCGGGCAGGTGCAAGATAGTAAATAAAGGAAGTGCTGAAAAAGAACAATGCCAAAATTATGATGATCCGTATGCCAAGAAAAACATACCATAGCAATTTAGCCCCTTCGAAAAACTTGTCATACAATGATTCGTTAATCGAAAGGAGTGCAATGGTAATTGTGATCAATATGAATTCAATAAAAACCAACAATATGGAAACAAGCCGCCGCATCCACCATTTTCTGTATTTTATGCCATGATACGAACTGTTAAATGCCCTGATGAGGGCAAGTACACCATTTGAAGCAACAAATAAAGCGAAAACAAATGTGATAGAAAGCAATGACCCCCGTTGATTGGTAATGATATCAATAATGGTATCTTCCATGGCAAGATAAGCATTGTGCGGGACAAAATTCTCAAGCAGATTTAACAATGATTCCTGAAAATTTTCAACCGGTACATAAGGAATGAGTGTGAACAGAAAAATAATTGCCGGAAAAATAGACAGAAAAGTATTGTATGCAACACTGGCAGCTCTCTGATTTATGGCTCCTTTTTGTACGCCTCGTATAAAAAACACCCCAATGTCATAAATGGGATATTTATCGAATCCCGGCAACGAAAACTTTTTGGCTTTGGTTTTAAGCCATTTTTTTAAATATTGCATCTGTTTCATTAAGTAGCTTAAGGGGCCTTCTATTAATTTTTTTCTTTCAAGAAACAAATTCTTAAACAACGTAGAGACTTATATCCAGACTTTTAATATGATGCGTAAGTGATCCCACAGAAATGTAATCCACACCTGTTTCAGCATATGCCCTTAGGTTTTCAAGGGTAATGCCGCCGGAACTTTCAACTTCAATCCTGTTGTTTACAATCTGAACAGCACGCTTTGTATCTTCAACCGTAAAATTATCCAGCATCACCCTGTCAATTTTTTCTGACTTAAGCACCTGTTCAAGTTCCTTAAAATTCCGAACTTCAATTTCTACCGGGATATCCAGTTTGTTTTCTTTCAGGTATGTTCTTGCCAGGTTTATGGCTTTATCAATGCCCCCCGCAAAATCAATGTGGTTATCTTTGAGCATGATCATATCATACAATCCAAACCTGTGATTTTTACCGCCACCAATGCGAACCGCTTCTTTTTCAAGTAAACGCATTCCGGGTGTTGTCTTTCGGGTGTCAAGCACACGGGCTTTGGTGTCCTGAATGGTGTCTGCATATTCACGTGTTTTGGTTGCAATCCCGCTCATGCGTTGGAGAAAATTCAAAACAGTTCGCTCAGCTGTTAATATGCTGTTTTTATTTCCGCTTATATGTAATATTTCATCACCGGGACCGATATTATCACCATCAACCAAAAAGGTTTCCAACTTAAGGGTTTTGTCATAAGCTTTGAAAATAGCTTTGGCAACTTCTACTCCTGCCAATACCCCGGCTTCTTTTGCAAAAATACGTGCTTTCCCGTTTTCATCATTGTTAAAACATGCGTTGGTTGTATGATCTCCTTCGCCTAAATCTTCCTTTTTTGCCAATTGAATGATTTCTTTCAAATATTCCTTATATGTCATTCTTCCTCCTGTATTCTTAATTGATGAATTAACGCTTTGTTGTTCTTTATTTTTACCAGGAAGTGAATGCGGTATTTGCCTTGTGTGGTATTTAAGGTTCCGATGGCATATTTTGCATTTTCACTGCCCCCCTGGTGTAATACATTGAATTTCTTTGGCCTGTTGGTATTGAAAAATTGTTTCAGAATTTGCGTAGCCTGTGTTTTGCTGTAAATGCCTTCTTTATCCACCAATATCAATTCGATTGATTCACTAAAATATTTGCTTAATGATTCAACATCACCGGCTTCTATTGATTTGAAAATCTTTACAGGTATATCGTTAACGGTTTTTGAATTTACAAACAGTGCCCCCGCTATGATAGAAAAAAAAAGAAGTGTATATTTTATCCGGTTCATTTGTCGGTTATATTAGTCATTAAACTTCCGCAAAAATTAAACCAAAGAAGTTTAAAGGTAAATATCATCTGCAAACTTAAGGTTTTTTATTCAACTTACAATTTTTTAGGGATGTAATCTGCTTAGTTTGTAGTTGGGGTTTGTTTATTGTTGGCTGATTATCAGTACAAAGCCAGCATAAAATCGAGATATTGAATATTCTAGTAGTTCGTTCTTTAATTAATATAACTTGTCCGGCGAAGACGGGACCGTGTCCGGCGTAGCAGAGCAAAGACGGATCAATAAACATTTAAATAAATCCTAAATTCTAATACCTAACTTAGATAAACCTCGTAGGTTGAATAACCAACGGGGTAAACTAAAAATCCTAAATCCTAATTTTTAAATACTAAACAAATTCAAATGATGAAAAATCAAACCTGTACCGACGAATGACGGGAATTCAAAACAATAATGAAAATTTTTGGAACAATAATAATTTAGAATCATTCAAGATAATTACTCTTGTTAATTCATTCTTGTGATATTTTATTGCTTTTATCCTCATATTACACTCTTATTCAGCCTATTGAGCATAGTTATCCCTTACCATACACAATTGCATATGGTTTATTAGAGTTTATCTTGCTATACCTGTTGCACTATATGGGCAGTCATTACCCTGATATTTTATGCAATTACACTCCATAATACTTTCGATACAAAGTGTTGCCAGCCCTTCCATGCACAACGGACTAAATTAAATCCTCGTTTTATGCTTGAGCCTGGCTTTTTTTTATCACATTCGATACTTGGTTGATGGTTTTCACAAACAAGGTTAATTACTTAAAGAACAAGTCCTTGCGATTATTGCCTCTTGTGTTATTTATCTTAAAATCTTCAAAGAGTT
>JAYENB010000145.1:0-3036 GCA_034721855.1 Bacteroidota bacterium | reverse complement strand
TGTGTTGTATTAATTGATTTTACAAAAATTGAAATTAATTCGCCACATTCCCTAAGCAAAAAATCAACTTTTTGTTGGGATTTTGAAATTTATTAAAGTTCGATTTTAGGTAACGGTTCACACACTACAGAGATTTTTAGTCCATAATTTGAATATTTCACCTCTTTTTGCTGTGGTATTTTTCAAGACTTTTGGCGATTGTAAAAATAACCGGGGAAATACAAATTCCATAACCTACACATAATCAATATCTAATAAAATCAAAAAACCTTGTTCTGATTTCCGACTACGCACATTTGTTCGGATTCTAACCAAAATTCTGTCAGCAACTAAATCATCGAATAAATGAAATAGCTAATTGTAACTCCCTGATAATAACCAATAGATTAATTTTCTTTGAAAATTTATGCGATTTGATTACTGACATACAATTTAATATTTGTATCTTTACAGCGATTTAATCATTGACAAATATTAGAAATTATGGCTGTTTTCAATACCGATTTGTTTACCTATTTAAGTAAAACGGCATTTACGGGCAAGGCTCCTTTTAATGCAGGAAATGACCCTGTATTATCCCTTGCATTAATTGTGGCTTTTCCTGATGCTGATTTTAGTCCATTTACCTTTAGCCGTCGTTTTCTAGAAAGGGCAAAAAACGCCTATAACACTTCGGGATTTCTCGGAGTTGTAGGCACTTATTTTAGTAATCAGTTAATTATAAAAGATTTTGATAAGGATGCTGAACGAAAAATTTTTATTTTAAAAAAAGGTATATCGTCCATACCCTCCACAAAGATGGCTACCATAATCAACGGTTTTGGCTATGCTTTTAGTCCCGAACAAATAATGTCAGTTTACCGTTCTTACGGATTTACCGGCAAACAAAAAAAAATGTCAAATGTTGACTATGAGGAAATTAATCATCGGGTTAGTAATTTAGTATCAGTACTTGATAAGATTGAAGATACAAAAAACAGGCAAACCATTGATGAGCGTTTTTTGAGTTGGTTGCATTATTATTATAGTAGCAGGGACAATAAGCAGTATTATTCAAAAACAAAAAGTCGTACGCTGTTATATCATTATACCGATAACATTGCCCGGTTGGGAATGATAGGACTTTTTGATAAAGCCAAAAACGTATTCAGAGAATCAAAGTTAAGTGCTTACTATGAAGCCCGAATAGTAATAAACAAGCTCCAACATCCGGAATATGAAGAGCCTTATTTTTTGGATTACCTCAAAAGCAATGGCCTTCGGGTTCGTAAGGGAACAATAAATAATATTTTCAGGCGCTGGCGTATAAATGCTTATAAGTCTGAATTTGTGAGTAATTTGATACGTCTTGGTGAGCCGGAAACAGAACAGGTTCAACAGTCTGTAGCGGTACAAACGACAACGGATTGTAGTCGGGAGGTAAATTCAAATTATGCTTTTTTCTTCAAAGGACTAAGCCAGAATTCTTTTCAAGTCAGCTCTCCCGGACTTCTTGTTATCTGGCATTATCTTGAGGAACTGGGCATTTATCCTATTCTGGAAGCCTTAAACCTGACAAAAAGTGAGCAAAAATATTCCTGGGCAAATCTGTTTTTATGGACTGTTGGCCGGATATTTTGTGGAATACCTACTTATAGTGCCAGTTGTTTGGTACAAGAGCCAAGCATTGCTTTTTTTGCCGGATTATTGAAACCACCCTGTGCAGCCAGTCTTTTATCCGGACTGGACGATATATCAGAAGAAACGGTGTTGAAAATACAAGAGCAGCTTATTATCCGCTTAAAAGAAAAGGGTTTGATAAATGGAAAAAAGACAGCCTTTGATTTTCATCAAATTGATATGGATGTTGATTATGAATTATTACGCAATTTCGGGAAAGGGCCATCGCCCAAAAAGAAGATATGTTACAGTGGTTTCCGTCCACATATTGCGTGGGATATAGAGACAAGAAACCTGATGGTGGCAGAGTTTCGCAAATCTTCGGCACGGGGTACAACAACTGTAAAACGATTTATTAATGAATTACTGTTACCTTTCTTTAAAAAAGATTTTGAACAAATTTATCTTGATAGTGAATACACCGGACGGGATGTCTGGAATTATATTTTGGATAAGGATTTAGGGATAGGAGCTGATATTACTGCCTGTTTAAAACAGAATGCTTTTATCAGAAAGCATAGAGACGAGTTCCTATTATCCAATAAATCAAACGATAATTTTTGGAAATACTACGATGATGCGCATGTTTATTCGGCTGAAACATTTTGTATTACATGGGAAAATCAAACTCCAGTTGCTATCAAAGATTTCTCGTTGAATGTGGTAGTGAAAAAAAATATTAATACAGGAAAGTACAGATGTTTTGGAAGCTCAAAAATAAACGATGCTAAACAAATATTACTTGATTATAGTAATCGCTGGATGATTGAAAACGGGATAAAGGATTTGATAAACAGCTTTTTTTTCAATAAAGTACCGGGCACAAAACCCAATCTTGTTAATGTGCATTTCCTGATTGTATCGCTATGTAAGCATATCTATCGTATGATACAAAAAGATATACCGGAACTAATTGATAATGCAGATGGCTCAATGAAAACGCTACAAACTCTTCGTTCAAATTTAATCAATCAAGGGGGAGCAAATTTATTGCTAAATAAAGACACGCTTGAGGTGAGCTACCAAAATTCATTTTCTCCGAAATTAACAAATAACTTAAAGAATTTCTACGATAAAGTAACGCAAAATGGGAATAAGGAAATTAAAATAATGGGGGGACTTAAAGTGAAATTTTTATTGAAAA
Organism: Bacteroidota bacterium; assembly: GCA_034721855.1. Taxonomy (GTDB): domain Bacteria; phylum Bacteroidota; class Bacteroidia; order Bacteroidales; family ML635J-15; genus JAQIBY01. Next base: position 233 of record JAYENB010000145.1, on the reverse strand, counting down.
CTCCATACGGTGAAGAAGTCAAAAACAATTTTAAGTCTGTCAAATTTGACCCGAAAAATTTTTGAGAAATATTTTTTTAGGGGCTGTTTTTAAGAATAAATTTGTCTTAAAATACTGCAATACAAATACTTGTGACTCTTGGTGTCTTCGTGACTTTGTGGCATTTCTCATTTTTTTGACTTTTTAGACAGGGCTCAAATATCAATTAATAATAAGATAATTTGTCGCAATAT
>JAYENB010000144.1:0-3037 GCA_034721855.1 Bacteroidota bacterium | reverse complement strand
TGCTAGCGTTGTTTCTATCCGGAATGAGTGTGTTTTCTGCTAATGCTCAAGCTGACAGAAGTTTATGGAAAGAGGCTGAGGGAAGTTTAATGGTTCATGATTATCGAAATGCACGTATAAATTACAACATGTTGTTGGATAAAGATGAAGACAATGCAAATTACGCTTTCAAAATCGGGTATTGTTATTTACATGATGAGGAAGTAAATAATGTGGAAACTGCAATCAAATACCTGGAAGAAGCAGAAGAAAACATTTCAAAAAATTACAATGATAATTTTTCGGAAACCAAAGCACCGCCGGAAACCGAATATTTTCTTGGCGTGGCTTACCGCTTGCAAGCGGATCATCTGAAAGCCCTTGAACATTTTAAAAAATACAAATCTTACGATAGCTATAAGCTTGAAGGTGTCAATGAGGAGCTTATTGACAGGGAAATATCTAATTGTGAATTTACACTGAGTAATCCCCCTGAAGAATTTCAGGTAAAAAAATACAGTTTTGATATTGATGTTCCAGAAGGTCAGTATTTAAGATGTCCTGTCATCAGTGGGAATGATTCTGTGTTTGTTTATACACTTGGGGACCAAAATATATACCCGCCTGACATCAATATTAACAGGGATTTATATTATTTGCCTGTTGATGATATTTATTTTTCAACCTGGGGAAATGATGGCTGGACAGAACCGGAAAATATTTCTGAAGACTTGGGTGTAAGTGGTTTCGCCATGCCAACATACATTTCATATGATGGTAAAAAATTGCTGCTGGTTCAGGATGATGGTGATGATGGAAATATTTATATGTCAGAGTTTAAAAATGGACAATGGCAAAAAATTAAAAAATTAAACAAAAATATCAATACCAATAAATGGGAAACCCATGCTATTATGAATAAGGATGAAACAAAAATGTATTTTGCGTCAGCTCGTAAGAGTGGTTTTGGTGATTTGGATATTTATGTTTCCTCTCGTGAAGTGAACGAAAGTGAATGGAAAGAACCAACCATTTTAAGTGATGTAATAAATACAGAGATGCATGAAGAAACGCCATTTTTGCTTGAACAAGAAAATCAGTTGTATTTTGGCAGTGAAAAACATGGAAATATGGGCGGTTTTGATATGTTTGTGTCTGTATATGATTCAACTAAAAGTAGATGGGACTATCCTATAAATTTGGGATACCCTTTCAATACTGTTGGAAATGATTTGGCATATATAGTTTCATTTAAAGATTTATTTATTTATTGTCCTCAAAACAGCAACAGGCGCAGGGATGGATTGAGCGGTTCGGATTGTTTTAGTTTAATCATGCCACCCAGAGAAAAATTGTTTACGCTTAAAGGTAAAATATATATCCCCCAACTTGATAATCAGATACCAATGGATCTGAAAATTGCTGCTATTGATAACGCAACAAATGATACCATATCAATACATGAACCTGCCCCCGACGGTAGCTTCGTCATAAAAGACCTTCCTGCTGAAGACATTACGCTTGTAGCCATGAGTTCTGAGAAAGTGCAAAATCAAATTATTGAGGTTAATATCCCTGATAGTTATGACAGAATTGAATATCCTATTGATTTTTATTTGAAACCATCAGAATTGGCATTAGCAGAAATGGAAGAAGATACATTGGCTTTGAATCAGGAGGCAGAGGATACATCGCAAGTTGAAGAAGAAGAAACAGAAGAACTCGCTTTGCAGGAAGAAATAGCAGTGGAAGATGTTCAAGTTGAAAAAGATACATCGCAAGTTGAAGAAGAAACAGAAGAACTTGCTTTACACGAGGAAGTGGAAATTAAAGAAGTTCAAGCGGATACAATCGAAAAAGAACCAGTAACTGCTCAAACGGAACTTGTTATTGAGCCTGTATTCTTTGATTTTGATAAAAGCAATATCAAACCCCAATATAAGGATAATTTGAATAAGCTTGCTGATTTCATGAAAGAAGAACCCGGCTTTGAAATTGAAATTCACGGACATACTGATCACATTGGCCCAGAAACCTATAATGTTGGGCTTGGTAACAGAAGAGCCAATGCCATCAGAAAATACCTTACCCAAAATGGTGTCAATAAAGATAACATTATCACAAAATCCTTTGGAGAATCAAAGCCTGTTGCCAAGCAACTTGCAATAAATGCAGCACGTAAATTTAACCGTCGTGCAGAATTCAGGCTCACCGGTGATTATGAAAACATTAATCTGGCATCAGTCTACGTTCCTGACAGGTACCGTCTGTTAGGTTCCGGGCAATACGACATGGCATCCGGTACAGGTTCAGGGGCATCTTTAGCAGATGGTTCTTTGCATGGAAAATATTTAATCATTGGCGGCAGTTTCATGTATCCTGATAATGCCAAAAATGCGGCTACAATGTATGATGATATGGGATATAACAGCCATATTTTACATGCTGACAATGGTTTTGACAGGGTAGCCATTAAAGCCTTTGAAACCAAAGAAGAGGCATTGCAACAACTTCCTGCCTTACGTCAGGCTACATCGGTGAATGAGCTGTGGATACTGAGCCAGTGATGAGCATTGCTGTTTTGCTATCCTGATTAATTTATGAATTTTGAAACTATTTGATGCAAGTTGTCAACTATTTTTTACCACTATAAATAATCATGTTGTGAATAAAAAGTACTTATAGTATTAGGTGTTGACACCCTTACAAAATGGAAAATTTTAACCAAAGCAGGTGAATGAGAGTTCCTCCCGGCGCTTAATAAAGAATCTCAATTTAAATAAAATGGTGTTAGAAATATTTGGTTCTATAGAATTAGTTGGCAGTAGGCAAAAAGGGAAATGTCTTTTGCCAATTGCCAACTGCTTTATTACCAGCAATTCCGCAGCTTCAGAAATAATTTCCCTGTTATAAGCCTTAAAAAGAAACAGGCATAGCAATCCCTTTACGCCGATAAACGTCAGATTAAGCTTTTAATATGTCAGGTTTACATGTTACCTCCTTTTGGTTTTATCGTTGTTTTTTCCTGAATTCATGAGCAGGACATCTCAAATACATA
>JAYENB010000143.1:0-3044 GCA_034721855.1 Bacteroidota bacterium | reverse complement strand
ATAAAAGTATCATATATGACAATGGCTTAAAATTTTGTTAAATGATAAATCAGTCTAATGAATCCAAATGATAATGTTTTTTCATCCCCTCATAAATGCCATCAGCCATCAATTTATAGCCTTTGGCATTATGGGGTCCATCTTTATTCCAGTAGTATTCATCAATATTGTTTTTTATTTCAGGGTTTTGATAATATTTGTACAAATCAATGACGTTGATATAAAAAACTAACTATAGTCTGTCTATAAAGTCCGCTGGCTGCGTTATACTCGTCTGAAAAATCCTCATCCCGAAGATTCTTTCGGGACTACGGTATTTTCAGACTTCGCAAGCCTTGAACTCGAACATTATGAATTAGACACTGACTTTATAGACGAACACTAGTTAAGTTTTTTTAATTTTAGAACTGAGTAGTTATAATAAAAAATAAGTCCTAAATTCATTTTTTCATGGCAATAAAATTCAAAACCTTGCTAATCCAACACCATTTATCATTATCTTTGCTTATTAATATATTTTTAATAAACAGAAATATGGGTTTAGATCTTTCTGACCTACATAAAAGGAAGCAACATATCAGTGCAAATCCTGATACGCCTGTGTTTTACCTTACACGCAGCCTTAGCAATGCGGGACTGGCTTTTAGTCTCGCAGGCAGTGAGATCAAGGGCCGTCATGCTCAAACCTGGCTGGGATATTTTATCAGCCTGATACAGATTCTTCTTGCTACCTCCATTTACTGGTTGATTTTTGGTATCATATTGAATGTAGATACCGGCAACATCCCTTTCCCCCTTTTTGTTCTGACAGGTTTGATACCATGGGTATATTTTTCAGGGCTGGTACAGGAAGCCGGAAATTCACTCATTTCATCCCAACACCTTATCACTAAAATATATTTTCCACGTGTAATTTTACCTTTCAGTAAAGCCTTACCCGGATTGCTGGATTTTTTCATTGCATTTGCTGTGGCTCTTGTTTTTATACTAATCTGTCAGATGCCATTACGTGTAGAAATGATAGCTGTGCCCTTGTTTCTGCTCATACTTATTTTCAGCGGTTTAGCAATTGGGTTATGGATTTCCAGTTTATCTGTGCGATTTCGTGATTTGTCGCGGCTGATCCCCTTTTTGATTAATTTTGGGTTTTTTATGACCCCTGTATTTTACCCGTCAACCATAGTTCCTGCAAAGCTTGAGTTTATCCTTTTTATCAACCCTGCTGCTTTTGCAATTGAGGGAATGCGCTGGGCAATGTTTGGCACCAATTTCCCTGAAATATATTACCTCATAAGCCTGATCCCAATGATTATTTTATTTTTGTGGGGGTGGCATAACTTTAGAAAAAATGAAAAAAAGTATGCCGACATCATCTGATATACCTGCAATCAACATACAAAACCTGAGCAAATCTTACCGCCTATACAATAAAAAAGGCAATAATAAAGTAAAAGCTCTGGACAATGTGTCATTGAAAATTAATCAAGGCGAAGTGGTTGGTATCATAGGCCCAAATGGATCAGGCAAAAGCACATTGCTAAAAGTATTGAGTGAAATCACCGCTCCCGATAGCGGAACAATCAAAATCCACGGAAAAATTGCTTCCATTTTGGAAGTTGGCACAGGATTTAATCCCGACTTGTCGGGACGTAAAAATATTTACCTGAATGCCCGCCTTCACGGAATGAAAAAAAATGAAGTGGATGAGAAGTTTGATGCTATCGTTGATCTGTTTGGCTTCAGACATTTTCTTGATACCCCTGTAAAACAATACAGCAGTGGCATGTATATGCGGCTGGCATTTGCAGTAGTCGTTCATATAGATGCGGATATTTATTTGTTTGATGAAGTGATGAGTGTTGGGGATGTAGAGTTTCAGCGAAAAGCACCAGACACGATTCTAAAATTAAAACAAAAAAACAAGACAGTTCTAATTATTAGCCACCACTTATCACAAATTGACAGAATCTGTGATAAACTTGCACTATTTACCACTGGTAAAATTATTCAAAACGGGAATCCTTTTGAAGTTGGGATATTTTATAGCAAAACACATAAAAACAAAGAGATTAGAGAAAACACTAGAAACACAGACATTTCAGGTGAAATAGTTATAAATGAAACTATTAAACTAACAATTCAAGATCAAACAGAGAATCAAGAACAGATTGGGAGAACGCTTAGCATAACAACTTTGCAAGCAGAAGAATGCATCGAGATACAAATTGTTCTTAATAGACGAACTCCGTCAAATATTATTAGTCTCATCTCACAAAAACAGGAAACAACTTTAAGGAGAGGTTCAACAAAACTACATATCCAACTTAACAAAGCAGATCTGTTACCCGGCAATTATTCAATTGATTTTTTTGCATTTAAAAACGGAGTAAATATTGCGTCAAAATTGGATCTTACAGATTTCAGTTTTCAGGACAACAACTCCATCCCTAAAAACCAAAATCCGTATTGGATATTTCAAATAGAAACTAATGTTATGCATATAAACTATATCCAAGATGAAGATTAGCAAATCCATAGCAAAGAAATTTAAAAAATCAACGGATGGACGTTATAAACTTTTGTGTTATGCTCCATTTAATACCTTGCGTTTTAATGAAGATGGAAACGTTACAGCTTGTTGTCCGAACACAGAGAATATATTAGGAAATTTATCTAAAAATAGTTTGACTGAAATAATCAAAGGGGATGCACGAAAATCATTGCAAAAACGAATTAAAAGCAGGGATTTGCCTGAAGGTTGCCGGTTTTGTACTGATGATTTTTTAAATGAGAATTTTGATGATATTGCGACAAAATGGTATCCTCCAAAGCGTATAAAACACAACAATCCGGTTAACCTTGAATTTAAAACTTCTCTGAAATGCAATTTAAATTGTATAATGTGCAGCAATTCCTATCGTGTAAATAACAATCAAGACTCAAATTATTATGATTATGGACAAAACTTCCGTGATGAAATAAAAAAGCTTATCCCAAATTTAGTAAATACAACCTTTAATGGTGGTGAACCTTTAGTAATTGAT
>JAYENB010000142.1:0-15515 GCA_034721855.1 Bacteroidota bacterium | reverse complement strand
AAAAAAGTAAGTTAACATTTTACACATTGGGATTTGGGTATTGATTAGGTCAATTAGGTCAATTAGAAATTATAAAAATGTATAAACTAAGAAATTGATGTTAAATAAATATACTGTGAATGGTTACGAAAATAGTAATTACTCAGTGCTAAAAAAAACCTTAATATTCAGAGGCATATAATTGATACTGACTATTACGAGACGCTAAGACGCTGAAAAATGACGATAGCGAGAAGGCACAATAGGACGATGTGACGATGTTACGACAGCATGATTTCACGATGGGGCGAGTTGGCGAGCTGGCGATGGAGTGATGGCACGATAAGGAGAAATATTCAGAACTCAGGAAAAAATAAAGGGATATCCCTTGAAATCTCATGCAATCTTTAATTCGTGCTATCGTGACTTTGCGTCTCTCCGTCTTTGCGGTAAGGAGCTACTTTTGCTGATACTGATTAATTAGTGTCTGTCCATAATGTCCGATTTCTGCGTTACGCTCGTATTTATAACAGTCATTTACGAAAGTAAACTCCTTGATTATAAATACTTCGCAAGCCTTGAACTCGAACATTATGAATTAGACACTGACTTTATAGACGAACACTAATTACGGAAAATAAAATTGAACAATTGATTTTTGGTGTAATAATTGCATTGTATCTGATTATTATTAAATTTGTTACCAATCAAAAAAAACTGGGTTATGAAAAACATAGTTGTTTTATTGTTGCCTGTGTTACTGACACTTAACAGCCTGGCTGAAATTACCCGCGTTGAAGGCATCTTCCAGGGAAAAAATTTATTTGTTCAAAACTCCCTTGTTGATGATAAGAAAGGTGAATTCTGCATCAAAAGCGTAACCATAAACGGAGAAGAAATACCCGATGAAGTCCGCTCCAGTGCTTTTATCGTATCGCTTGACCGCATGGGACTGGAACTCGGTGAAGAAATCACCATCGTGTTCAAACATGATAACAGTTGCGCTCCACTGATAATCAATCCCGAAGTGCTAAAACCACTAAGCACTTATAAAATCAAAGACCATGAAATGATAGGAGATTATCTTGTGGTTGAAACCACCAACGAATCAAGCAAACTTACTTTTTATGTGGAAGAATACCGGTGGGACAGATGGCTGTCAATTGATGAAGTACAAGGCAAGGGTGGCCCCGATGATAACACTTACAAAATCAGGATTTATCCTCATAACGGCACAAACATGTACCGGCTGAAACAGATTGATCACATGAACAGGGTACATTATTCCGATACCATGGAATATCAACTTGACATCAAAACAGTAAAGCTTAAGACGCCCGGCAGGGTCACTGACGAAATTGTTTTTTCAAAAGAAACCCTGTATGAACTGTACAACAGCTTTGGTGAACGGGTACGTTTCGGTGGGGGTGCCGTTATCAATGTATCTGACCTGCCAAAGGATTTTTATTTTCTCAGTTTTGGAAATAATGTGGTGGAAATTGAAAAACACTGATTGTTTTGATTATTAAGATAGCCAATGAATTCCCGAATACAAAAGTAGGAAATTATTTATTAATCCATATTTGTAAAAAGTATAGAAACAACATAAAAAAATATGGAAAAGTAAAATCTTAAATCAAAAATAAGGGATTAGGTGTCAGGGGTTAGGTTTTAGGAGGGAAACTTTTCCTAAACCCTAAACCCTAACACCTTATCTTGATTTTGAGGAAACGATAGATTTTGCTATTATTATATCCTTTATTTTTGTCTTTATTAGATAAATCATTAGAATGGATGGGATTGAAAATAAAATATTCAATATTCGTAATGACCATGAGTTTACCTCGTTAGCACTTGACATATTCAGGTTCCAGGCCACCCTGAATCCGGTTTACCGCCGGTTTCTTGCCCATCTTAATACAAACGTATCACAGGTTTCTGCATTGTCAGAAATTCCGTGTATGCCTGTTGATATGTTTAAAACGCATGAGGTAAAAACGGGAATTTTCACCCCTGAAATCACATTTATAAGCAGTGGCACAGCGGGATCAGAACGGTCGGCTCATCATGTAAAAAGCACAGACTTATACCGGGAAAGTGTAACCAAAGGTTTTGAACTGTTCTATGGTAATCCTTCACGCTATGCTGTTTTTGCCTTGCTCCCCTCCTATCTTGAACGGGAAAATGCATCCCTTGTCTATATGGCAAAAACCCTGATGGAATTCAATCCAGACAATTGCGGGGGCTTTTATTTGAAACACAATGACAAGCTAAACAAAGCCATTAAAAAAGCTGAAGCCAAGGGTTATCAACCCCTGTTGCTGGGTGTAAGTTTTGCCTTGTTAGAAATGGCCACGCATATCAACATTGACCTGACAAATACCATCATCATTGAAACCGGGGGCATGAAAGGCATGCGCAAAGAAATGATCCGCGATGAACTACACGGGTACCTTGAAAACAAATTGCATCCAAAAGCCATCCATTCTGAATACGGCATGACAGAGATGTTGACGCAGGCATACAAAAAAGACAACAGCCAATTTCTTACTCCTCCATGGCTAAAAATCTGCATACGCGATATGCACGACCCGTTCTTTTATCTACCTGCCGGGCAAAAGGGGCTTATCAATGTCATTGACTTGGCTAATGTACATTCCTGCGCCTTTCTGCAGACCAGCGATGTTGGAAAAATCACGCCGGATGGCTTTACCATTTCGGGCAGAATGGATTTTAGTGATATCCGGGGATGCAATTTGATGGTCTAAGGCATCTTGAAGCTATAAAATCAAAAAAAGCCATCAAGGGGCTGATGACTTTCTCTGTTGACCTGCCAGGACTCGAACCTGAAATTCAAGAACCAGAATCTTACGTGTTGCCAATTACACCACAGGTCAATATGTTTTTAAAAAGTTGTCCGACCAGGATTCGAACCTGGAACGGCTGCACCAAAAACAGCTGTGTTGCCATTACACCATCGGACAATACGTTTCCTTTCGGAGATGCAAAAATATGCAAATTTTATTAATTCCAAAAAAAATAATGCTTCTATTTTTTAAAATTTAACGGACCATCAGGATAGCACGACTGAAAGATGGCACGAGAGCACGAAATTTAAAGTGATAACCCAATAATTCGTTAGGTGTTCTTTTTTAGGACTGGTCAGACGGGGCACCTACCAACACTTTCCAACACGCTATCGTTCTTTCGTGCATTCATGCAATCGTGCCATCGTTTCAAACATGTCTGAATAGTTAAGGTTTTTTTTTAGCACTGAGTAGTTACAGGGGAAAAACCGCAAGGACAGATTGGTACCGCTAAGTGAAAAAACGCTGAAGATGTTGCGAGCATATTACAAAATATACCGGCCGAAAACCTGGTTATATGAGGGACATCATGCAGGCAAAAAATATTCTGCACAGAGTTTGCAGAGTGTTTTTCGACGTGCTGCAGAAAAGATCGGCATCCGCAAGGGTGTCAGTCTGCATATGTTAAGGCACAGTTATGATACGCATTTGATTGAATCTGGGGTTGACATACGTTATATACAGGAAATTTTAGGACATAAGAGCAGCAAAACGACAGAGATATATACTCATGTCAGTCGCAATCACCTGGGAAAAATTGGTTCACCGTTTGATGATTTATAAAATATGTCTATATTTGTGATATAGAATTATGCTTTACATATATATCCACAGGCATATGGCATACATGGTATTCATTTAACATACAGATAAACTAACTATGGCAGCTAAAAGATATTAGACACTTGAAGAACTCGAAGAAAAATACATTGGTGAAAAGGGCACCCCAGATCGGGACGAGTATGAGTATGAGTTTGAGTATGAGTTTGAATTGACAATGGAAATGCTGGGCGAGAAGATTAAAGAAATCCGGAAACGCCGGAATCTGAGTCAGGAAGAACTGGGAAAACTCATTGGTGTGCAAAAAGCCCAGGTTTCCAAACTGGAGAACGGAAAAAGCAGTGCAACTTTAGCAACCATAAACAAAATATTCCGGGCAATGCAGGCAAAAGCAAAGTTGCATATTGAATTTGAAGATGAATCCGGTTTGGTAGTTTGACAAAGACAGCCAGCCCATAATCGAGTAGGCTGCCCCGCCAGTAAAAACTGACGGTGAGAACCTCTCACTACCTGTCCCGATGCATAACAACGATTTTATTGAGGTAGTAAACCTTACACTATTTAAATCTAAAATCAAGTTTGTAATTGTATAGCCACGGAATATGTGGATCAATACCATTGTGTGCCAACTTAGCTGGTAAGTTAACATACTCATCCTTTTTTATGTAATCAGATGAGCCATAAAAAGTAACTATAATAGTATCATCTCTGACCTTTATATCTCCATCATTCCAAGCCAGCATTTCGTTGGCAAGATGCCTTGCATCCCATTTCCTATATTCACAGTTCATATTTTTTCTTAATTCATAAGTCGCAGCTTGTGCCAACATCGCCATTGAAAGGTTTGCATATCTAATATTTAGGTTCATTGTTGAAGCGCGGTTTAACCCCATATCATTTTCAAATCTAAAAAACTCTTCAACACTCCATCTTTTATCATAATTTTCGCACAAGAGGGTTTGAGCATCTACAGAAGATGTTGTTAAGAACCCACCATAATGGTAGTCCTTTTCCCCGAAGCGCTCTGCAAGGTGCACTTGCTCATCTGAAACAAGCCTACCCATTCCATTTAGTAACTGAAAGCCTTGATGGTTTAACGAGTTTTTCTTCTAACGCGATTGACACACAGTGCTGATTCGTTAACCAACTGGAGGGCTATTCGCGGCTCAATATCCATATCCTGTTTGCCTGTCCAGCCTTTCAAAATATCCCAAGCTCCCAATTTCAAAAGCCCCGGTATTAACAACCACATGCCGACAGTTGTGCCTGATACTTTTCTCAAAACCAACTCCCTAAACTCGCGTTCATTTGCTTTGGGGGTTAGTGTCTCTTTCTTTGAATACCGTTTTGTTTTTTGTTCTGTGATTTCAATACTCTCCCCCGTTGTTTCTTTAGTTGCTTTATGTAGCCCTTTTTTTGAAGACCGTATTCGCTAATGGTTCGCTCAACACTTCTTTGGCTTATTGTATGCCCAATCTGATTCATTTTTTTGGCGATTACTTCACTATTGGCGTCTGGGTCTAAAAAACGATGCCTAATAATTTGCTTTTCAATCTCATCGGTTCGCTTATAATTGCATTTTGGACCTTTTGGTTTATCTGCCAACGCTTGGCTGCCATTATCCTCATATCTCTTTTTAATTACATAAAAGTGCTCCCTTGTAAGCCATACCGATGTGATATTTGTTCAATGTTTTCTTCTTTAGAGGTTGCTGCTTCTATTAACATCATTAACTTCCAAGACGTAGTGTCTTTGGGATTTATTTTTAATGTGAAATTACCATCAATTGTTTTTTTCGCAAGTTTCTTTTTTATAATTGTAGTTTTTAATGTGGCGGTAAATTTATGAAAATTAAATATGAATGTAATACCAAGTTGCGTTCAATGAAGATTAACAATAATAAAAGGCTCTTTAGAGCTATAATCAGGGCTTCAGCCCAATTACTACGACCTTCAGGTCGTGGTTTATGCACCCACTGGAAAAAATACCTGTTTATTTTGGCTCAACAAATTAATTTTGTATTTTGTACTGAAAAATTGTTTGCTTTAGGTGATAAAGAACACATAGGTCGGCACGTAACTATAGCCGCCGGCCGTTTTGTGAAATTTTATCCTAAAATTAAACCGGGAGAACAAAGATATGGAACAGAAAGAAAACATTTTTAAAAACGCCCCCTTCGGCTATGCACTTCACAGGATAATCCTAGATGAAGCCGGCAAACCCATAGATTATGAATTCATTGAAATAAACAAAGCTTTTGAAAAACTGACCGGACTGAAAAAAAAGAATATCATCGAGAAAAAGGTAACAGAAGCTATCCCTGGAATTGAAAACGGTGATTTTGACTGGATAGGCCTTTACGGTAAAGTTGCCCTTGAGGAAACTGAAGAGAGTTTTGAACAATACGCTGAACCTTTGGGGAAGCATTACCAGGTGCAGGTTTATTCTCCGCAAAAGGATTATTTTATTACTTTGTTTTCTGATGTTACGGCACAAAAAAGCATTTCTGAAATCGCTGCAAAATTTAATGACTTCACTGCCGATATCCTTGATTATAACTATATTGCGGATAAAGCACGAGAAATATCAGGAGCAAAATACGCATTACTAAATAAGTTCGATGAAAACGGCAGGGATTTTTTTACGCTTGGTTTTTCCGGAATAAACAAGCATTTTAAAAAGGCTATATCACTGCTCGGGATTGATGTAATCGGAAAAAAATGGGACTACGACCCCGAGCGGCAGAAAAAAATTGAAGCAAACCAAATTACTGTTTTTGAGAAATTAACTGACCTTACGGGAAATGTAATCACTAAAGATACTATAAACTTACTATGCAAAACATTTAACATCGGGCAGGCTGCCGTGGTAAAAACCTCCCGCGAAAACACCATGCTTGGCGATTTCACCCTGATTTTTACACGTGGCAACCATTTGCAAAACTGCGAAACCCTCGAAACGTATGCCGACCTTACAGGCATATTACTGAGCAGGATAGACAGCGAGCAAAAAACCCTGCAGGAAGCGGCAAAACTCAAACAAATCACCGCCAACATGACCGACATGGTCTGGACAACCGACCTGCACCTAAACAACACCTACATCAGCCCGTCAGTGGAAAGGGTTTTAGGGTTTTCTGCCGACCAATACCTAAACCTAAGCATTGAAGAACGATATCCGCCCGAAACCCTGCAAAAAATACATCCCATTTTGCAGGAAGATCTTGAAAAGGAAAAAGACCCGGCAGTGGACAAAAACCGCAGTCTCACCATCGAAATTGAACATTACAGGAAAGACGGCAGCACGGTGACAATAGAAGCTCATATCAGCTTTGTACGCGACGAAAACGGAGCCCCCATTGGCTTGCAGGGCATTTCGCGTGACATCACCGACCACAAGCAAGCGGAGGAGAAGCTGAAAGAAAGAGAAGAACATTACCGCTCAATTTTCGAACAATTTCAGGATCTATACTATCGTACGGATATGGACGGAATTTTTCTGGAGATCAGCCCTTCAGTAGAATTCCTTACAGGTTACAAGAGGGAGGAGCTCATTGGGAAACCCGCTACATCCGTTTACGCAAATTCTGAGGATCGGGAAGATTTCTTCCGAAAGTTGCGCGAAAAAGGCAGTGTAGAAAACTATGAGTTGACGCTCCGGAAAAAGGATGGAGAAAAGGCAACAATTTCCGCAAACTCCCATATTGTGTTTGGAGAAAACAGAGAACCAGTAGGAATCGAAGGAGTCTTACAGAACATCACCAAACGCAAGGAAATGGAAGCAGAATTAGAAGAAAATCAAGAACGCCTGGAACTGGCTATGGATGCCGGAGAACATGGCTTCTGGGATTGGAACCTGGAAACTGATGATGTTTATTTCAGTCCACGCTACTACACTATGCTTGGCTATGTACCGGGAGAACTTCCAATGGTTTTAAATACCTGGGTGGAACTTATGCATCCGGAAGACCGGAAAACAATTGTCCCCAAGGTTCAGAAACATGTGGAAAATGCCGAGCCGTACGAAGTTGAATTCCGCTTAAAATGCAAAGATGGAAGTTGGAAATGGATCTCAGGCAAAGGTAAAAGTTTTGAGATTGACAAAAACGGTAAACCTTGGAGAGCCGTAGGCGTTCATGTGGACATCACCGAGCGCAAGCAGGCGGAGAAAGCATTGCGGGAGAGTGAAGAGCGTTATCGGAGCCTGTCGGATCTAGCATACGAAGGGATCCTGATTCACAAGAAAGGTGTCGTCATAGATATGAACGAAGCTGTCACAAGAATGATCGGATATAAGAGAAAGGAAATGATCGGAAAGAACATAATCAAAATGCTCATTCCGGAGGAATACCATGGGATTATTGCGGAGAATATCAAAAAAGAATTCGCCGAGCCGTATGAGGTAGTGGGAAAAAAAAAGGATGGAACGCTGTTTCCCATTGAACTCGAAGCGAGGAACATCAGGAAGTCGGGAGAGACGTCCAGGGTTATTAGCATAAGGAACATCACCGAGCACAAGAAGGCGGAAAAAAAACTGAAAGAAACAAACAAAGCTCTTGAAGAGACAACTGCAAAAGCCAATTCAATGGCAGCTGAGGCTAAAAAGGCTAACTCAGCCAAGAGTGAATTTCTTGCAAACATGTCCCACGAAATCCGTACACCGATGAACAGTGTGATAGGTTTCTCTGAATTGTTGCAGGATACAGACCTCAATAAAATTCAGAAACAGTATGTTGATACAATCGTTTCAAGTGGCAAAAGCCTTCTTGGCATTATAAACGATATTCTTGATTTCTCAAAGATCGAATCCGGGAAGCTGGAACTCGAGACCATTCAAACCAATTTAATTGATATGATTGAGCAGACAGCAGACCTGATAAAATATCCGGCAAGTAAAAAAGGTATCGAATTACTTCTTGATATTGACCATGAGCTCCCCAGATTTGCAATGATTGATCCCGTAAGGCTTCGCCAAATTCTTGCCAACTTGTTAAGCAATGCCTTAAAGTTTACAGAAAAAGGTGAAATTGAGCTAAAAGCCTCTTTGCTGAAAAAGGAAGGCATGCGTGGACAAATAAAGTTTTCAGTGCGGGATACAGGAATCGGTATTTCAGATGCTCAGAAAGAAAAGCTATTTAAAGCATTCTCCCAGGCAGATAGTACAACAACGCGTAAATACGGCGGTACCGGCCTCGGCTTGGTTATTGCAGATCAACTGACACATAAAATGGGTGGTAAACTTGAATTTGAATCTGTGCAGGGTAAAGGCAGCGAATTTTATTTTACAATTGAAACAGAACTAAAGGGAGGTAAAAAATTGAAAGAAGATGATATAAGCAATATCAAAAGATGCCTTGTTATTGATGATAATGAAAATAACAGAACGATTATGGAACATCTTCTCGCGAAATGGGGCATTGAATGCCTTACCTGTGATAACGGTTTTGAATCCCTTAAAATTATCGAGGAAAGTAAGGCCTTTGATGTTGTTGTCTGTGATTATCATATGCCATATATGGATGGCCTTGAAACAGTGAAAATGATACGGGAAAAACTGGAAATCCCTCCTGAAAAGCAGCCGGTAATTCTGCTCCACTCATCAACGGATGATGCCGAATTGCAGGCTAGATGTAAAGAGCTGGGTATTTATTTCAGGCTCACCAAACCGGTTAAACAGGATGAGCTTTTCAACTGTTTTGCAAATATCCAAAAGGGCTCATTTGAAGAAGAAATAAACACAAAAGCAGAAACGAATGAAAAAGAAATCATAGCCGAAAATATTGAGAAAGAATCTTATAAAATTCTCATTGCAGAGGATGATCCTAATAATATGCTTTTTATTAATACACTTATAAAACAAATCCTTCCTGGAGCGAAAATAATTGAAGCCGGCAATGGAAAAGAAGCGTTTGACAATATCTTAAATAAAAAACCGGATATTGTTTTTATGGATGTGCAAATGCCGGAAATGGATGGAAATGAAGCCACCTCACAATTGCGTAAGTATGAAACTGAAGAAAAAGTAACTCATACCGTGGTTGTAGGACTTACCGCCGGAGCCTTAAAACATGAAAAGGCTAAATCTTTAGAAAGTGGTATGGATGATTTTTTAACCAAACCGGTAGAAAGTGATAAACTAAAAGCAATATTGAATAAATATTTGAAAAAAGAAGAAGCCCCGGAGGATGATAAAAATGCTTCAATAAACAGGATAGAACATTTTGACAGAGACGAACTTTTTGAAATGATAAGTCGTGATAGGGATACGCTGGATAAATTAATTTCAATTTTTATAGAAGAAACAAAAAAAAGAATAAGCAAGTTGGAAACATTATTGGGAAACAATTCTTTTGAAGAGGCTGCAAAAATAGCCCATTCCATGAAAGGTTCATCTGCTAGTATAAGATGCAATACTTTGTCAGGTCTTGTAGAAAAAATGGAAAGTGAGATTCATGCAGAGGATGCAGAAGCCGCAGGTAAAACTTTAAAGGAGATAAAAGATGAATGGGACATATTGCTTCCGATTTTAAAGCAAAACATTTCAGGGTGAAACTTCAAACAAATATTGCATACAACAAAGAGATATGCATGAAAGGGAATGGGCTGATAAAAACATATTATATTACAAACTAATTTTATTATGAAATATTATCACAAAATATTAATAGTTGACGACAATAAGGAAAACCTTACCTTGGTTGGAAATATTTTAGATAACCAAAAGTATAATATAGCATTAGCAAGCAGCGGGAAACAAGCCCTTGCAATATTAGAAGATGACAAGTTTGAGCTTATACTGTTAGACATTATGATGCCGGAGATGGATGGATTTGAAGTTTGCAAAATCTTAAAATCTCAGCAAGCAACCAAAGATATTCCGGTTATCTTTTTAACTGCCATAACCGAAACCAAAAACATTGTTAAAGGATTTGAGTTAGGAGGTGTTGACTATATTACAAAACCATTCTTTAAGGAAGAACTGCTTAGTAGGGTAAAATCTCATTTAGACTTATATATATCAAAAAAACAAATAATTGAATATAATAGAAACAGAGATTTCATTTATTCAATAATTGCTCACGATATTAAAAGCCCTTTTAATAAAACATCTCAACTGCTTGCATTATTGAAAGAAGGTGACATTAATCCGGCATCAAACGAATTTGCAGAATTAATCACTTTGTTAGATAAACAAAATACAAACGCTTTAAAAATAATTAATAACCTGTTAGAATGGACAGAGATTTTAAGAAATGATAGTTTAAACATTAGCGAAGAAGTTGTTTTTAATACTGTTAATTTTGCTTTAGCATCCTGTATATCCTCAATAAAGGAAAAGAAGATAAGCATAACTAACAAAGTGCCTGAAAACACCAAAGCATTGTTTGAGAAAAAATCACTGGAAGTAGCCTTACGCAACATTATTTCAAATGCCGTTAAATTCACTCCTGAAGGAGGCTCTATTACTTTATTTACCGAGGAATATAATGATACGGTATTAATAGGTATATCTGATACCGGCATGGGTATTAAACAAGAAAATATTGATAAAATACTCAATAAAAATGAATATTTCACAACAGCAGGAACCAATAATGAAAAGGGAAGCGGAATGGGACTTCCAATAGTGAATGAATTTATAAAAAGAAGCAATGGAAAGCTTATCATTAAAAGTGATGGATTAAAAGGAAGTACATTTTCAATACTTTTAAACAGATAGAAGAATGGAAAATAATGAAGCAATCAAAAATTTATTGATTATTGATGACGACCCATTTTACAGAAAACTGTCGGCTTCAATCTTGAATGATAAATTTAATATTTTTACTGCTGAAAAACCTTCAGATGCTTTTAAAATACTTAAAAATGAAAACATTAGCTACATAATTGTTGACTATTTATTGCCTGAAATGACGGGGCTGCAGATTCTGGATAAAGTTAAAAAAAAATATCCCGATATTGAAGTAATTATGATAAGCGAATCCGGA
The DNA here is from genome assembly GCA_034721855.1 of Bacteroidota bacterium. Lineage (GTDB taxonomy): Bacteria > Bacteroidota > Bacteroidia > Bacteroidales > ML635J-15 > JAQIBY01. The sequence goes on along the minus strand of JAYENB010000142.1, from coordinate 3,902 downwards.
AATATGGATACGGTTATTGGGGCGCTTAGAGAGGGGGCGGCTGATTTTTTCAAAAAACCTTTTACTCCATCTGATATATGGATGGCTATTGAAAGAATTAAATATTACCGCAAGATTAAAAACGAACTTGAAAAACAAAAAAACACCAATATTGTACTGAAAGATGAAATTTCAAAATATGTTGGAAATATTATTGGAAAATCCAAAGAAATAGTTGAGATACGTGAGGAAATCAAACTTGTTGCGCAAACACCTGATACATCGGTTTTAATTATTGGAGAAAGTGGAACAGGTAAAGAACTTGTTGCAAGAGAAATTCATGAAAAAAGCAGCAGAAAAAACAATATGTTCGGGGCAGTTAATATGTCGGCAATACCCGACACCCTTTTCGAAAGCGAATTTTTTGGACATAAAAAAGGAAGCTTTACCGACGCCATTAGCGATAAAGCAGGTTGGTTTGAATCTACTAACAAAGGAACATTATTCCTTGACGAAATAGGCGAAATGAGTTTAGGATTACAGGTAAAACTCCTTAGAGTGCTCGAAGACAGAACCTATACAATTGTAGGCACTCAAAAAGCTAATCCGTTCGATGTTCGAATAGTTGCTGCTACCAATAAAAGAAAGGAAGAACTTACTGACGGAAAGAACTTCAGACTTGATTTATTTTATCGCCTGGGAACTTTTATAATACACTTGCCTCCACTGAGAGAAATAAAAGAGGATATCCCAATTCTTGCCGAACATTTTCTTAAAATGTTTAACGACAAAATGGGAAAATCAATAAATAAAATTAGCCCTAAGGTTATTGATTTATTTAACGCATACGATTTTCCCGGCAATATCCGTGAACTCAAAAACATTATTGAACGCGCTGTTATTGTTTGTAAAAGTGACCAATTAATGGTTGAGCATTTTAATTTGATTAGTACAAGTAATAGGAAAAGAAAAAAAGAGGAAACCTTTGATTTGATAGAATTAGAAAAAAACACAATAATCAGGGCACTCGAAAAAACAAATTACAACAAAGCAGAAGCGGCAAAACTACTGAATCTCAAATGGAACGCATTATTCAGACGGATAAAAAAATATAAAATTGATCTGAACCAATAGCTATCCCGTATGGTAAATATAAAAAGCACCAAAACTTGTCCGGCGTAAACTTGTCCGGCGTAAACTTGTCCGGCGTAATGAAGTGAAGACGGATGAAGTGAAGACGGATTATTAATGTTCAAAACTATACTACTCGCTCCAAGCTTAGAACTCCTAATCCTGTTACTGTATTTATCTGATAATCTGTCTTTTTTATCATTGAGATTTTGATTTTTTGATTTACGAAGTAAAAATGGAAATAGCAAAAAGTGAATGAAAATTGATTTAAGAACAAAAAACCAGCACACACAGCAAGTAAAAAACATTGGCGGTGAAGTAGTTATCTGATAAAAAATTAGTAATTTTGAAATGTAGTAATATTTATAAAAGATTGTAGGTAAATCCGCCAACGATTTTTTACTTGCGGAACGTTAGGCTTCATGCTCAAATTAACGAGAGTAATTTTCACATTTAATCTAGGCACGAGTGTATTTTTTTGTTAATTTTACACCTGTTAAATTAATGAAGGTAAAAATTACCCATATATTATGAAAAATTTTAATAGAGAAGAACCATTTAATGAATTACCTTTTCTCCCACCTAAAGTGGATATAGAAACCAGAAAGATATTATACAAAATAATTTCAGCAAGTAGAGCATTAGCACAGTTAAATGGAGCTGTAATGAAATTGCCAAATCCAAGGCTTTTTCTAGATACGATTCATCTTCAAGAAGCAAAAGCAAGTTCAGAAATTGAAAATATATTAACCACAAATGACGATTTATACAAATCAGTTGTAGCAGATAAAAAATTTGAAAGTCCTGCGACAAAAGAAGTAGTGAGTTATAAGGAAGCATTATGGTTAGGGCTGGAAAGATTAGAAAAACGACCTTTTATTACCACGAATCTATGTGTTGAGATAGTTCAATGTATCAAACAAAACACTTCTGGTATCAGGGTAACACCTGGGACAACTCTTTCCAATACAAAAGGAGAAGTTATATATACTCCGCCGACAGGTGAAGACATTATTAGAGAAAAACTTGCCAACCTGGAAAAATTTATAAATAATAATAAAGCATTTGACCCATTGGTTAAGATGGCTCTAATGCATTATCAATTTGAAGCCATTCACCCATTTTCAGATGGTAATGGAAGAACAGGAAGAATTCTTTTACTACTTTATTTAAAAATGGAAAAACTACTCAATATTCCTGCAATATATTTGAGTGATTATATTATTAGCAATAAGCCTGAATATTATAAAAATCTTAGAAATGTTACAGAAAGTAATGATTGGGAAAGTTTTGTTTATTACATGCTTGATATGGTAGAAATTACAGCAAATAAAACTTTAAAAAGATTAATTGAAGTAGCGGACTTAATGGAAAAAATTTCAGAAAAGATAAAAACTGAATTACCTAAAGTCTACTCAAAGGATTTGATAGAAATAATTTTTAAACTTCCATATACCAAAAGAAAATTCTTAATAGATGCAGGATTAGGAACACCAAAGACAGTAGGAAATTATCTTATTGCCTTAGAAGAAAAAGGTGTCATGAAATCAGTAAAAGTTGGAAAAGAAAAACTGTATTTGAATCACGAACTAATGAATATATTGGAGTTGGAATAACGCACGAAAGCACAATCGAGTAGGCTGCCCCGCTAGTAACCCTGACCCAGATAAACCTCGTAGGTTGAATAACCAACGGGGTAAACTAAAAATCCTAATTTTTAAATCCTAAACAATATCAAATTTTCAAATTTATCAATTACCAAAACATTTTCTTACCAATTTACATCTTTTCAATTCTTAGATTAAACACTTCATTTTTAGTTATTACCTGAACTACATAAGAACCGGGAATATATGATTTTGTGTTTATTTTTCTGAGATTAACCAATTGAGTGGTTTCATATTTATATTCATCAACTAATCTTCCGTAGTTATCAAAAACTTTTATTTGCGTTGAAGCGTCTTTCCAGTTTTTCATCAAAATACTTAATTCCGTTTTGCATGGATTTGGAAAAACTTCGGCTTTAGTTTCAAGGCTATTGAAATCTTCACAATTTAATTCTTTTACTTTCAGTTTTTCTGTTTCTCCGTCAAAATCAACCTGACTTAATCTGTAATACGTTAAACCATTTGGTTTGTTCATATCAGTAAAATCATAATTATTTTTTTGATTTACAGTTCCTGCTCCTTTAACTGATGCTATCTGTGTCCAGTTTGTTCCATCTGTGCTTCTTTCAATAGTGAAATAGTTATTATTCAATTCACTGGCAGTTGACCAGGTTAATACAGCATTATCATTTTGACAATATGCAGTAAAATCAAGCAACTCAACAGGTACCGGAGTTAACTTTCCAATACTCACGATCACTAGTATGTGTGAGTGGAGCTTCATGTGTCCAGTCGTGGTACCACCATGGATTTAATCCTTGATTACTAAACAGATACTCTACATCAACATTTGTTGCTGCAACAGGGTTAGCCTCAAATGGGGCATAGATAGTGCCTGTCTGTAAAGTCGAGTGTTTGGTTCAGAATGTTCGAGATCAAGGTGTTATGCTGAGCCCCGAATCAAGTTCGGGACAGGCTTTGACGAAGTGCGTATAATAATTTTAAACCGCAGCATACTGGCGTATATGAGGATTTGAAATTTGAGCAACAACGCAGATATCGGACATTATGGACAGACACTAATTAACAAGCAATTTCTTTTGTATATTTTTTCCTTCTTCAGTATTAATAAACAAGATATAAGTTCCTGAATTAAGATCTTTTACATTAAACTTATGGATAGAA
>JAYENB010000141.1:0-15539 GCA_034721855.1 Bacteroidota bacterium | reverse complement strand
TTTATGGATAAACTTTGTCCGAATAGCAAGCAATTTGATAAAAGAATGTCAAAAAATAGAAGCAAATGTGCGAAATGCTTTACATTTTGGCATTTTTGTTGATTTTATTTTTCTAATTCTTAATTTAGTGCGTTTAGAATCGTATAAAAAACTAAAATTGTAAATTATCTTGATAAACGAATTTTTACGCCATTCTAAGCAAGTTTATGTTTTGTGACTTTTTGGAGTGGACTCATTATTCTATTGTTCATTTTATGTATTATCTGTGGATATTAAGATGTTACTTTTTTTTCATTTCCCTGCCCGCAGTCAGGCATGTCAGCGGTAACAGTTGGTATCAATTGTATGCATCTGAATAGTTAAGGTTATTTTGTAACAATGCCTTAGCACTGAGTAATTACAAATCGGTTACTTTTAAAAAAGTTGGTTTTCTATGAAATAAAACATAGCGCAACCGTTTTTAACCGATATTAACCGATGTTAACCGTTATTAACTGTAACACCATTCTGCTTCCGGAGATAATTCGTATATTGGTATCGCAAACAACACATGTTGACAAAACGAAACAACACATACCATCAGGCGCGGGAACTGGTAAAACTTTTACCGGAGAAACCGGGTATATATCAGTTTTACGACAGAAACAACAGATTGCTGTATGTGGGGAAAGCCAAAAACCTTAAAAAACGGGTCAGCAGCTATTTTACCAAAAAACACGAGAACAACCGCACTGCTGTGATGGTCAAACGCATTGATGATATTAAGCACACGGTGGTTGAAACAGAAATCGATGCTTTGTTGCTGGAAAACAGCTTAATCAAAGAACATCAGCCACGGTACAATGTGATGCTGAAGGATGACAAAACCTATCCCTGGCTAGTGATAAAAAACGAGCCTTTCCCCCGTGTGTTTCTCACACGAAATGTGATTAAAGACGGCTCTGAATATTATGGCCCTTATACATCCGTGCGCATGGTGCGTACACTGCTTGATTTCATACGTCAACTTTACCCGCTACGCACATGTAAATACAGCTTGAGCGAGAAAAACATCAAAGCAGGGAAATACAAGCGCTGCTTAGAATATCATATCGGGAACTGCCTTGCCCCCTGCGAAGGATTGCAAAGCAAAGCCGATTACGATGCAAACATTGATAATGTGCGAAACATCATCAAAGGGAACCTTAACGATGTACAGCACTACATGCAAAAGCAAATGGAAAGCAAAGCGGTTGAATATAAATTTGAAGAGGCAGAATCGATACGGCAAAAGATAGAGTTGATAAACAATTACAAAGCAAAATCCACCATTGTCAATCCGAAACTGGATAAGATTGATGTGTTTGGCTTTGCAGAAGATCAACATTTCAGCTTTATCAACTATTTACGGATATCAAATGGCTCCATCATTCAAACGCACACACAGGAGATTAGGAAACGCATAGATGAACGGCCTGAAGACATCCTGGCTACAGCCATGCATGAAATCCGTGATAAAGTAAACAGCAGCGCCAAGGAAGCACTTGTTTCCATGGAATTGCAATTTGTTCCAGAAGGCATGAAACTGACTGTTCCACAACGGGGGGACAAAAAAAAGCTACTTGATTTATCTGAGCGCAACGCAAAATACGCAATGCTGGAAAAACACAAGCAAATTGAACACACCAATCCGGAAAAACACCGGCAACGCATTCTTGAAACGCTGCAATCCGACCTTAAGATGGACAGCCTTCCCACACACGTCGAATGTTTTGACAACAGCAACATACAGGGACATCATCCGGTGGCTGCATGCGTTGTTTTTAAAAACGGGCGGCCACAAAAAAAAGCATACCGGCATTACAACATAAAATCCGTTTCAGGGCCCGATGACTATGCTTCAATGAGCGAGGTAATCACACGCAGGTACAAACGCTTACTCGGGGAAAAGCAAAGCCTCCCCCAACTGATCATCATAGATGGTGGCAAAGGTCAATTAAGTGCTGCTGTAAAAGGCTTAAAAAATTTACAGCTTGACAAAAAAATCACCATTATTGGCATTGCCAAACGGCTGGAAGAAATATTTTTTCCTAAAGACCCGGTGCCGTTGTATTTAGATAAAAACAGCGAATCACTAAAACTTATACAACATGCCCGTGATGAAGCTCACCGTTTTGGAATTGCTTTCCACCGCAACAAACGCAGCAAAGCATTCATCACATCCGACCTTACAAATATCTCTGGTATCGGAAAAAAAACTGCTGAGATGTTGCTAAGTGAATTTGGTTCAATTGAACGCATACGAAAACAACCCGTTTCGGAACTGGAAAAAATAGTAGGAAAAAGTAAAGCCAAACTTATTAAGGAATCCATCGGTAAATAAAAACATACCCTCAACTGCAAATCAAAGCATTTCTTCCAGTGCTGTCAAATAAATCATAGAAATATCCAATGGTGATAAAGTTTCAGATTTCGAATAATCATACATGTTACCAAAAACAACCATCTTCCCATTGTGTTCATTCAATTTCCCAAACTTTTTGAGTTTTATTTTCTTTTTCCACACTTTATTTTTGTTTTTATCATACACTTTTACGGTCAGTTTTATACGTGGTTTGTATTTTTTAAACCGGTCATCAGTACCCAGGTTAAGCCTAATGTTTCCGCTGTTGATATCACCAACAATTTTAATGTAATAATCACTGTTGGTTGATTCACTTGCTTTATTAAAATTGGTTTTCGGCAGGCCGGGAATGTATCCGTCAACACCAAAAAAAGTGACCCCGAGTTTGTTGTCTTTGGGATAAAATGCCGAGACATCAGAATTCAGCAACTGGGATAAAAAATGTTCGGTGGCTTTTTTCACAGAATCGGCTAAATCCTGCGGAAACTCATCCCTTTCACTGTATTCAGTAAAAAAAGTGCCGTCTTCTTTGCTCATATTGAAGTTTTCCACCAATTCATCTTCAACAGCTACCTGCATATAATAAATCTGCCCTGTTTTTTGAGCAGAGGCTGTAAGCATTACCAATAAAAATAAAAATGTGTTTAATGCATATTTCATCTGTTTATATTTTAATTTTCAAATGTCAGTACCTGTGCCGATAACCTATTGGGATTGAACTTGCCAAATAATCATCTTCGTGTGTTATAATTAATTGTCATGGCTCGTTTCATAATGTAAATATTTGATATTTGCCTGAGCAATGATAAGCAGAATTTTTGATATTACAACAATTAATATGTATTGCATTATCCTAAATTAATATACCAACCTATTTGCCTAAAAACAAGCAAACTGGTAGGCCGGAGACGTTAACGGCGGATAACATGCATACAAAATAATTTCCTTCAACTGCATAAATTATGGTTAATTTGTGCACTTAGGTGAATAATTTAACAAATATAATTCATACTCATCCCCCGACTCCAGCCAGAACATAAGTCACGATGAAGTGTAGTGCCGGATACGTAAATACTTAATACCGGTAATGCTCCGGTTTATAAGGTCCGTTTACGGGGATACCGAGGTATTGGGCCTGTTCTTCGGTCATTTTGGTAAGTTTGACTCCCAAATGCGGCAAGTGCAGGCGGGCCACTTCTTCATCAAGGTCTTTTGGCAAACGATATACATCCACATCAAACTTGTTTTCCCACAACCTCATTTGTGCCATGGTTTGATTTGAAAATGAATTGCTCATCACAAAAGAGGGATGGCCTGTAGCGCACCCCAGGTTAACAAGGCGCCCTTCGGCAAGCAAATAAATACTATGCCCATCATCAAAATTGTACCTGTCCACTTGCGGTTTGATATTTTCTTTTTTTACATCGGAACGTCTTTCGAGCGGGGTTACCTGAATTTCATTATCAAAATGACCAATGTTACACACAATCGACTGGTCATTCATGTTTGCCATGTGTTCAGCGGTAATGACATCTTTGTTGCCGGTAGCGGTAACGAAAATAGTAGCTTCCTTCAGTGCATCATCGATGGTAGTGACTTCAAAACCTTCCATAACCGCCTGCAAGGCACAAATGGGGTCCACTTCGGTTACCAGCACCCGGGCTCCTAACCCGCGCAATGACTGTGCAGAGCCTTTGCCCACATCACCATAACCAAGCACACACACGGTTTTTCCTGCGACCATGATATCTGTAGCTCGTTTGATGCCATCGGCTAACGATTCGCGGCATCCATAAAGGTTGTCAAACTTTGATTTGGTTACTGAATCGTTTACGTTCATGGCGGGAAACAACAGCGTGCCTGCTACTTTTCGCTGGTAAAGGCGATGCACACCTGTGGTTGTTTCTTCCGAAACCCCTTTGATGACTTTTCCCACTTTTTCCCAGTGATTATGTTCGTGTTCATGCACTTTTTTCAGCCAATTGCGTAGTTGCTGTTCTTCTTCATTATCAATTGGTTCATCATAAGATTCAGGATTTTTTTCCATTTCAGCACCTTTGTGTACCATGAGGGTAGCATCGCCACCATCATCAACAATAAGGTCAGGACCTTTGCCATCCGGCCATGTCAGAGCTTGCAATGTACACCACCAGTATTCTTTAAGGCTTTCGCCTTTCCATGCAAACACAGGAACACCAGTTTCCGCCATGGTTGCAGCAGCATGGTCCTGGGTGGAAAAAATATTGCAACTGGCCCAGCGCACATCAGCACCAAGCGCTTTTAATGTTTCAATCAACACAGCCGTCTGTACAGTCATGTGCAGGGACCCGGTAATGCGCGCTCCTTTCAATGGTTTATCAGCAGCATATTTCCTGCGCAGGCTCAACAGGCCGGGCATTTCTTTTTCAGCAATTTCAATTTCTTTACGTCCCCAGGGAGCCAGGGATATGTCTTTGATTGCGTATTTTTTTGTTGAAAATAATTCTTCTGTCATAATATTACTTTTTATGTAACCATTCACAGTATATTTATTTAACATCAATTTCTTAGTTTATACATTTTTATAATTTCTAATTGACCTAATTGACCTAATCAATACCCAAATCCCAATGTGTAAAATGTTAACTTACTTTTTTACTTTCCGCATCATCAGCCTCGTCATAATTTGCTCCAACACTAGTTCCAGCCTTAACAAGTTGTGTTATTAGAGGAATTGTAATTGGGTTTCTTGGGACTTTTTTACAAAATATAATTATATCCTCTCCAAATTTAGCTGTTCTTTCTTCTAAATCCCACTTTTTGTTATTAGTTTTATTGGTCATTTTTTAGATTAATTAGAGCAATTAGAAATTAGGTCAATTAACAGTTATTTAATTTTAAAATGTGAACAGTTACCTTTTTATTTATTATTCTTTCTTTTCATCTTTCCTTCGTGCTATCGTGCCATCGTGCTTTCGTGCTATCATTAGTGTTTGAGTTTGCAAGATTACCAATAAAATATGATTTTATGAAATTTTCATCTTTTTCCAATTGTACTTTAAGTGCCTGCATATCACTGAACCGTTTTTCGTCCCTGATTTTTTCACAAAATTCAATTTTTACTTCCTGATTGTAAATATTCAGTGTTTCTCCCGGCACGTGGACTTCCAACACCAGTTTTTTGGTCTTTTCACGCAGTGTGGGCCGGTATCCGATGTTTATCATGCCGGGAAAATTCCTACCCCCCACGTTGCATCTTACCGCATACACACCTGTCGCAGGAATCATCTTTTCAACAGAGCTTACCTGGATGTTGGCTGTAGGAAAACCAATAGTACGTCCTAATTTATTGCCTTCCACCACTTTGCCATACACCATATAGGGATGCCCTAGCATATCTGTAGCTGCTGTCACATCCCCAGCCCGCAATTTTTTTCTTACCTGCGTGGAATTTATGTTTTCCGAAAGTGCATCTACTGTGTAGATAGCCGGTTTAATCGTTTCAGGCAATGTATTGAGATTGTCTTTATTGGGATTTCCAAAACTGTTGTTGTACCCCATGGCTATCATGTTGATGTTTAAATTTTCTGATTTCAGTGCCTCAAGAAATTCCACGGCGCTTTTTTGCATAAGCGAGATGCTTGTTTTCAATACCAGTACGTACTTGATTCCAAGTTGATGAATTAATTCCTGTTTTTCTACTAAAGTAGTAAGATACCTGAATTCAGTGCCGGATAAAATCTCTGACGGATGGGGATGCATTGTGATAATAACGGGTACAAGAGAATTATTTTGTGCTGTTTCTTTCATCTTGCTAATGAAATACCTGTGTCCACGATGAACACCATCAAACATTCCTACGGTAATTATCAAAGGCTTCCCTTGTATATCCGGTAAAATGTATTTATTTTGAATTTTTATTAAATTCATTAAACAAAATAAGCATAAAATAGTTATACGCAAAATGCGTTTTATTAGTAATCTAAAATTTAAACAAAATTATGAAAAAAATTCTAATTCTATCCATTTTTAGCGTTGTGTTTCTTACCACATGCAGCAACAGCAAAACCAATGATGAAGCAACAAGCAACACAGAAGGCAACGACAGCACCCTTACCGTGAAAGGGAACTTCACCCCAGCAGCAGGCACAAGCATTTATTTTGAGAAGCTGAGTCCCGATAAACTTATCCGTTTGGATTCTGCAACAATAGGAGAAACAGGAACATTCAATTTTTCCCATAATCCGGACAAAGTGGATATCTACAGAATCCGAATCGGAAAACGTGGTATTTTTCTTATTGCACAGCCCGGGGAAACCATTACACTCACGGCAGATAAAAAACCCATTACTAAACACTACAATATCACTGGCTCAGAAGAAAGCAAACTGGCGATGGAAATGCACAAACACCTGACACAAGCAGCAGAACAAATGCAAGCACTGGGCAATGAATACAGGGCCGCCAAAGATAAAACCAAGGCTGAACAACAACAAATACTCACCCGCATAAACAAGGAAGCAGAAACCATCATGAACAACAGCAAAACAAAGCTGAATACCATGATAAAAAACAACAAAGAATCAATTTTCATTTACCTTGCTTTGTTTCAACAGCTCGGACAGAACATGATTTTCTCTTTTCCCAAAGATGAAGACACTTTTGATTTTGTTCTGAAAAACATGCAGGAATACAATCCTGATGTAGCATACACAAAAAAACTCAAATCGGACATCAACAAAATGCGCATGCAGGCCGAACAAAAACAAAGCCAACAGGGCGGTTTTGGCGTTGGTGATGTTGCTCCCAACATAACGTTAAACACCCCTGACGGCGAAACAAAAAGTTTATATGATTTAAAGGGAAACTATGTGCTGCTTGATTTCTGGGCTGGATGGTGTCGCCCGTGCCGTATGGAAAACCCAAACATTGTTTCGACATACAACAAATATAAATCCGATAATTTTACTATCTTTCAGGTGTCGCTGGACAAGAAAAAAGCAGACTGGGTTAAGGCAATCGAAAAAGACAATTTGTCGCAATGGCATCATGTCAGTGATTTAAAATACTGGAACAGTGAAGCAGCAGCTCAATATAGTGTACGCGGTATCCCGGCAAATTTCTTGTTAAATCCGGAAGGCAAAATAATTGCAACCAATTTGAGAGGACCGGCACTTGGAAAAAAACTGGAAGACATATTTGGGCATTAGTTTCTTTTTCCTGCTGATGTGTTTTGGCGTTTTAAGCACAAAAGCACAACCTGATACAGCGTATTTTCAGCAGGAAGCCAACTACCATATTTCTGTTAGCTTAGATGACATTAGTCACAGCTTGGATGGGCATATCAGCATTGACTACATCAATCATTCTCCTGACACCCTGAACAGGCTGTATTTTCACCTGTATCCCAATGCCTACCGTAATCAAAGCACCGCTTTTGCCAAACAAATGCTGAGGCTAAGAGATGCATCCTTTTATTTCTCGTCACCAGAAGAACGCGGCTACATTGACAGCATGTTTTTTACTGTTAACGGTGAAGCTGCTCCCCTGCACATCAAGCCCGATAAACTGCCATTAGGAAAAACAGGCATTGATATTGCCATGCTGGAGCTCAACCAGCCTCTGTATCCCGGCCAAAAAATCAGCATCGAAACCGGTTTTTATGTCAAAATCCCGGAGGTATTTTCCAGGCTGGGACATGTGGGACAAGCCTATTACATCACACAATGGTATCCCAAACCGGCGGTTTACGACAACAACGGATGGCATCCCATGCCCTATTTGCACATGGGTGAATATTATTCAGAATTCGGCGATTATACCGTTGAAATTAATGTGCCGGCAAATTACCGTGTGGCAGCAAGCGGCAAACTCATCACAGAAACCGAACGGGAGTGGCTGATCAATCTCCCTGATATCCCGGTTGATTCAACACATTTTCCATCAGATACGGCAAGAAAAACCATTGTTTTTAAAGGCGAAAACATGCATGATTTTGCCTGGTTTGCGGACAAACGTTTCAACGTCAGGCATCAGCTATGGAATGACAGCACCGATGTTTTTGCTTTTTACCTGCCCGGCCATGAAAAAAGCTGGAACCGTGTTCCCGGATACATTTCCCGTACCCTGGATTTTTATTCATCACATACAGGAGGTTCTTCATACAATTCATATACGGCAGTACTTGGTGAAGCAGGAGCCGGCGGTGGCATGGAATACCCCGGCGTTACCCTCATTGCCATGCAGGGTGGTGGTAAGGAACTTGAACGAATTGTAATGCACGAAGTAGGACACAACTGGTTTTATGGCAGCCTGGGGTTTGATGAACGCCGCTATCCGTGGTTAGATGAAGGATTGAATTCCTTTTATGAAAATTTGTACATGGAAACATTCCATCCGGATTATAAAATGCGGTTACCACTGATAGGGGAAATCGAAAATGCCTATACCAAAGACAGGCGACATCTCTTACCCGAATTTATATACAAATTTACCCGCAGTCTGGGAATAGACCAGCCCGCACATCTTGGTTCGGATGATTTTTATCCGGAAAATTACATGAGCGTTATTTACAACAAAACAGTTTCTGCTTTTTATTATCTGCAAGCCTGGCTTGGCGATGATGAATTTCGTGACATCATGCATGCGTTTTACGAGCAATGGCAATATAAACACCCCGGCCCACAGGATTTGAGACGGCATTTTGAACAAGCTTCCGGCGAAAATTTATCCTGGTTTTTTGATGGACTGATTGGCAGCACCGGGGATGTGGATTACCGGATAAAAAAACGCACCACAGACAGCATTTGCATCGAAAACAAAGGTGAAATTGACGCTCCGGTATTTTTCGGAACCCCGGACAGTGTTGTCAGGAAACAAGGATTTGCCGGCACCCAAACCTTTCCGTATCCTCCAGATGCAAAATGTATTAGCATTGACCCTGCTTTTGACATGCTGGAATTCAACCGCAACAACGATGTTTACTGTGACAATCTTTTCCCGCGCATGCATCCTATATCACTGAAATTTTTTGGTGGCATAGATGATTTCAGGAAAAATGAACTGTATTACCTGCCGGTTCCGGTTTTCAACGGACTGGATGGATTTATGCCGGGGCTGTTGCTTTACAACAATTTCCTCCCTGTAAAACAATTTGAATATCAACTATTGCCTATGTATGGATTGAAAACGAAACATTTTACAGGCATAGGCAACATCACATGGCGGCAACACCTGGCATCTCCGACATTGAAAACAGTTAAGCTGGCGTTGAGCGGAAAGCAGTTTTCACTAAATGCCGACACACATTATCAAAAATTGCAGGCACAGGCAGGGCTGGAATTTTTGCCAGAAAACACCAACATCAACACATCTCTGGATTTCAATTTCATCACCACAAGCAGCGACAACACAGCTCCGGAACATTATCAGCAGTTAAGCTTCAATGTGGAAAATCACCGGCCTGTCAATCCGTACCATTTTTCAACCACGTTTGAACACGGGGCAGCTTATGTAAAATGGCATGCGGATATGAATTACCGTTTGAATTACACCCAACATACCGGGCTTGACATTCGTTTGTTTGGTGGTGTGCTGGAATATTATGATTTTGAAAATCATCCCAACAATGTGAATTTCAGGCTGGCAGGCACAAGCACACACACCGATTACCTGTTCAACATGAATGCGTTGAACCGTTCAGTAACAGCAAATCAACCGGAGATATTTTCTGCGCATCAGTTTATTCCTGATGAAGGGGGATTTGCTATTTACACACCTTTGCAATCAGACACCTGGATGCTGAGCCTCAACCTGAGTTCAGAAACACCACTTCCCATGCTAAACCTTTACGGAAATATAGCGACCATTCCGACGCTGTATGAAAGCAATTTTTTTGAAAACACAGACGTTTTGTATGAACTTGGTGTTCAGATAAACCTGATTGACGATGCGGTTGAGATATACATTCCGGTATTGTACTCTGAACCCATCAAAAACATCAATGAAAGATTATATTCAGAAAATTTCTGGCAGACCATCCGATTTAGATTATCTTTGAACCGGTTGAATCCATTTGATTACAGATTTAAAACACATTTGTTGTATTGAAAGCAAAAAAGAAAATATATTTTTTATCAGACGCTCACCTCGGCAGTCCTGATTATGCATCCAGCCTGAAACGGGAAAAGCTCCTTGTGCAATGGCTTGAAGAGAAATCAGCTGATGCTGAAGCCATCTACCTCGTGGGCGATATTTTTGATTTCTGGTATGAATACAAACACGTTGTGCCCCGGGGATTTACAAGGCTGTTTGGAACCATTGCCAAGTTAACAGACAAGGGATTGCCGGTGTATTTTTTTACGGGCAACCATGATATCTGGGTGTTTGGCTATTTGCAGCAAGAGTTGGGAGTAAAAGTAATCCGTAATGCTCTGGAAACAGAGTTGCACGGAAAGCGATTTTTCATAGCCCATGGCGATGGATTGGGTCCTTACGACAAAAAATACAATTTCCTGAAGAAGATTTTCACCAGCAAGTTTTTGCAATGGTGTTTTTCACGCATACATCCCAATTTTTCAGTGGCACTTGCCAACAAGTGGAGCAAATACAGCCGTGGGAATCATAAATACCCCAAAGACCTTGATTTCGAAGATGAATGGCTTGTTAAATACGCCCGCGATGTGATGAAAGAAAAAGCCATTGATTATTTTGTGTTTGGGCACCGGCACATTCCCATTGTGCAAAAACTCGACAAAGACACCACCTTCATCAACCTCGGCGACTGGCTGTTCAATTTCACGTACGGGGAATTTGATGGTGACAGGTTTAAGTTGAAACATTATAACGGGTAATTGATAATTTGTCCACAATTTGAAAATTTAGAAAATTCGGCTTAAGCTCCCCGCATTTCCGGTATTGTTATGATTTGAGCGCTTTTACCGTCTTCGGCTTCTATCTCCGCACTACTCTGCCTGCCAGCCGTGTTAACTATTTTATTGGGGAACCAGTCAGAGTTGCGATTATGTAAGCAGTTGTGCCAAATTGGAAAGCGTTGACAACAAGCTATGAAATCCATCAATTAGAAAAAAATAAAATCCGAATTGATAATCTTGTATCTTTGATAAAAAATTAGATAAAATGAATTTAGAATCTCGAAAAATAAAATTTGTTCAAGAGTTCTTAAGATTACAAAATGAAGAAATTATTAGTGGATTAGAGAATTTGCTAAAGGCTAAAAAAATTGAACAATTTGAGAAGAAATTAACTCCAATGGATATGGATAATTTTAATCAAGAAATAGATCAAGCAATTAATGACTCTGATCAAGATAGGATTACATCTGCCAGAGACATTAAAATAAAAATACAAAAATGGGATTAACCGTTTATTGGACACGTTTTGCAGAGAACAAACTTGATGATGTTTATAAATATCATAAAAAAAAGCAAGTATCAAAGTTGCACAAAATTTAGTTAATGGTATAGTTGAAAGATCAATTGAATTAGAGAAGAACCCTTCAATCGGGCAAAAGGAATTATTGCTTGAAAATCGTGAACAAGATTTCAGATACTTAGTTTATAAAAACTATAAAATTATTTATTGGATAAACCAGCGAAAGAAACGAATTGAGGTACTTAATCTATTTGATTGCAGACAAAATCCAGATAAAATAAATGAGATTTAGAACTACCCGTTGCCAACCGACCAGCTTGCTCCGCCAGTAAAAACAAACGCAAAATCCCTCGCATTTATCTGCCATAATACAATTGAAATAGTAAATAAAAGTGCCGGTTTTTGGCAATAATGTTACATGGTTTTTTAATCATAATTTCTAATAACAGTTTATTGCTTTCACTCTCCTTTTTTGCAAAACTCTATATCCGGCAACATAATACCAAGTTAACATCAAAAAAAAACGCCTTGCACGCAAGACGCTTTTCCCAAAACTGTATGTTATGAAAATTATTCTTTTTCCTGGCTTCCTTTTTCAGGTTTCAGGGCGATTCTTATGTATTCCTTTTGGCTGAAAAAAGTGTTGGCAGCTTCTTTGAGAGTTTTGTTATCAAGCTTATTAATGTATTTTTCATATTTCAGCACATCATTTGCTTTGATGCTGCTTTCTTCAATTTCCTCAAGTTTCTGCAACCAGTACCTGTTTTCCTGCAAATTGTCTTCGTAAGCCCGTTTTTCTTTTTCAATCACTTTGCTAAGGTCAGTGTCAGTGGGGCCGTTTTTCTGAATTTTTTCAATTTCAGCAAACACGCCCTTTGTCAATTCATCCATACGTTCGGGATCGCAACTGAAGAAAATCGTTACCCTGTATTGTCCTTTCGGTTCTTTTCTGGCATCAGGATAAGCACCAATGGTATAAACACCGGATTTCTTTTCCCTGATTTCTTCGAGGAGTTTTGTTGACAGCACTTTGGATACCGCATCAAGATGAAGCCTGTTTTCGAGGTTGTATTCCATGTCACCATGGAAATTAATGATCACCATGGACTTGGGATCTGTTCCTTTATAAACGGTTTTGTCAACTATACCGGAAGGCGGCTCTATGCCAAGGTCTTTAAAGTCCTCTTCCCTGTTTACTTTTGGCAGGCTTCCGAGGTAGGTTTCAAACTGCTCTTTTACTTCTTCCGGGTTGATGTTACCAACAAAATAGAAGGTAAAGTTACCGGGGTCACCAAAACGGGATTTCAAAATATACCTGATTTTACTGAAACTGGCTTCACTTAGTATTTCCGGGGTCAAAGGCCTGCGCCTGGGGTGATAATTTGCCATGATGGCCTTAATGCTGTCTTGCCATACGGATTGCGGGTCAAGGCTTTTGTTTTCTAATTGTGATTCCAGCTTATTAATATAAGTATTGAACCCTGATTCCGTTACCCGTGGTTTGGTGAAATTCAGGTAAATCATTTTCAACATGGTTTCAAGGTCATCCGGGGAACATTTTCCATTGAGACCTTCGCTGGTTTCGTTCACATAAGGCCTGATTTGCACATTTTTATCGGACAAATATTTATCCATTTCCATGCGGTCAAAGTTTCCGATACCACTTTCGGATGCTACTCCAGCCACGATATCAGCAGAGATATCATCTTTTTGGCCATACAGCGAAGATCCGCCGGGGCTCACTGCTTTAAACAGAATTTCATCATCTTTGAATTCAGTTGGTTTGATGATGACTTTAACGCCGTTATCAAATTCCCATTCTGTGTAGTCAAGTTTTTTATCGACAGATTCATCAGCAATTCCAACGGCTTCGGGTTTTTCTTCAAGCAAAGGTTTATCCACAACCTTATCAACATAAGGCTCAACTTCTGAATTCACAACGTCTTTATAAACAGTTAAAACTTCTTCTTCGGATGGAATTTCAATCCCTTCTTTTTCAGGCATGATCAATACAATCACTTTGTTTTTATCAATAATTAGTTCATCAATTTTATTGTTCACCTGGTCAATGGTAATTCCCGGCAGGTATTTTTGATACAGTTCATACTCATATTCAATCCCAGGCACCGGGTCATGGGGATACATAAAATGCTGTTTGTATTCGTCAACGATGCTGGATGATTTGCGCTTGTTTCTTTCCTTGTATGATTTTTCCATATTTTTCAACAAGGTTGATTTTGCACGTTCCAGTTCAGTTTCAGTGAAACCGTGTTTTTTAGCCCGCTGATTTTCTCTCACCATGGCTTTCAGTGCAGTTTGCACATCATTGTTTCGTGGCATTCCAAAACCCATAAAAACAGATTTTGTGCCAATAAAATTGCTGTGAGCAGCGTATCCCTGCACTAAAGGAGGTTCTTCCTGCATGGTCAGTTCTTTGAGCCTGTCATTGAGCATGGTACTGACAAGATGGGATACCATTTGTTCCCTGTAATCAGCCACTGTTTCTAGGTTAATGATTGGATGTTTTGTATATAATTGCACCAAAGACATTGGTGCTTCAGGGTCAGACGCCACAGAAACCAAAATTTCATCGTGGTTGGGGATATCGAATTGCTTGCGTTCCCTTCCATCTTCATTGGCGGGAATGTCACTGAATTTTTCCTTGATTTTTGCTTCAATTTTCTGTTCATCAAAATCACCAACAACCACAACAGCCATTACTTCCGGCCTGTACCATTCTTTGTAAAAACGTTTTAAGGTTTCATATTTACAATTATCCACGACATCCATTAAACCAATGGGCAAGCGTTCGGCGTATTTTGAATTGTAAAATATTTTGGGCATAAATTCGCGTTGCATCCTGTCCATAGCACCTTGACCCATACGCCATTCTTCGTGGATAACACCACGTTCGGCATCAATTTCTTCGGGCTCAAACGACACATAATGTGCCCAATCGTGCAGGACAAGCAAACCTTTGTCCAGCATTTCCTCATCATCGAGGGGGACCGTAATACCATATACCGTTTCATCAAACGATGTGTAGGCATTGACGTCGGCACCAAACTCCATACCTGTGGATTCCAGATAATTAATGAGTTCATGTTTTGGGAAATTTTTTGTCCCATTAAACGCCATGTGTTCGCAGAAATGCGCCAGTCCGCGCTGTTCTTCATCTTCAAGCACAGACCCGGCATAAACTGCCAATTTAAGTTCTGCACGATTTTCGGGTTTGGGATTTGACTTGATATAATAGGTCAATCCATTATCAAGTTTTCCATACGTAATTGATTCGTCAAATGGGATTTCATCATTCAGCTCATATTGACCAAACATACTAAAGGACAACAAGATACTAATAATTCCAAGGATTAATTTTTTCATAATAAACGATTTTTGATTATAATTACTTATAAAATAATGTTCAAATGTAATAATTCATTTATGGTTATCATTTAATAATATGTTAATTATCAACACGAATGCACGAATGTACGAAAGCACGATAGCACGGAGCACGGAACACGCAAACACGATCTGTATGTACAGTTGTGTGTAGGTTCCAGACATAAGCTTTTGTTTTTTAGAATTATAGTTTGTTATTTGTGTCACCCCTTCGGGGTTTGTTTGTTCTTCTTTGCTATGTTTGTTACAATCATGTTACCCCTTCGGGGTTTTTGTGTTCATAAATATACACAATTTATCAAATTAATGTTGTTTGTATTGCCTGGAAATTGGTTTCTAAAAAGAGTTGTTTTTTGTCTTCCTTGCTTTCTCTTTTTAA
>JAYENB010000140.1:0-3053 GCA_034721855.1 Bacteroidota bacterium | reverse complement strand
AAATAAAGGATTGATAAAAATATTAGCAAAATCTAACGCTACTTCAAAATCAAGATAAGGGGTTAGGTGTTAGGTGTTAGGAGGGAAACTTTTCCTAAATCCTTATTTTTAGTTTTTGGCTTTATTACTCTAACATTCAATCCCATGTTATCAACAATCAATGAGTTCAAAGACACGCTCTTTCACTGTTTTAATATCGTGGATGTCTTCTATGGCAGAGCCTGCCACCCAAACATTTTTATAGGTAGCATCAAATGCAGCACGCCTGAGCATGTGCATTCCCCGTTTCATGGCAAGCCCTTTAAGAAACCGGCGTAAGGTTTTATGACGATACAAAAACAGGGTTAACCAATTGGTTTCCAATCCTGTTTTTTGAACGTAAGCTGTGTTGATAACATGCAAAGGAGCTCCTGACAATTTTTTTGTGGTAACAATGTCATCAGCTCCGTATTTAACCAGGGCTTCTTTATATTCATCAGACACAGGAGATTCTCTGGTGGCAAGAAACAAGGTGCCCACAGAAACCCCAGCCGCACCTAATGACATAATTTCCTCATACACGTTGCAATTACTAACGCCACCGGCATAAATTATCGGAACATCAACATCAGCGAGCAATGCAGAAAGGAAGGTTTTCCCCTCCATTTTTCCCGGATGTCCGCCCGCGTATTTATTTACTGCGATAAGAGCATCTGCACCTTGGGCTACAACCTTTTGCGCATAATTCATATCCGTGACATCACAAAACACAAGGATTCCCGATTCGTGACACATATCTATTGCTTTGCCCGGATTACCTAAGGAGGTAATGATAAAATCCACATTGTTACTAACACAAACACGCAGTTCTTCTTCATACCTCCGGTTGGATTTATTGGCAATGATGTTTACACCAACAGGCTTGTTTGTTTTTGATTTCAGTGATTTCAAAGCATTATCAAGCGCTTCAGCGGTGCGATAATTGGCTGCAGGGAAAGCTGCTGTAATGCCATTTTCCACCCCGGCCAACATCATGCTTTCATTTGATACCAAAAACATGGGTGCCATTAAAATGGGATGCTCAATACCCAATATTTCCGTCAGCTTTTTTGCCATGTTTCAAAAATACAGATTGTATCGAACAGATACAAATCTGAACATTTCACGGTTTATGAGTCCTTCTATTAATTGTGGCATAAAACAAAAAATTGTACCTTGCATCATCAAAATACGTCTTTATGCAAAAATTTATCTTGCTAACATTATTTAGCATCATAACGCTGACTGCAATGCAAAGCCTTGCGCAAGAACTGGGAGACACAGAAAAAATATGTACCCTGGAAGCTGTGCTTGAGGAAAATTCCGGGTTAGTATGGCTAAACGGACAATTGTGGACCCACAACGATTCAGGGAACAGCAACGAATTGTTTTGTATCGACACGACAAATTGCAGCGTGTTAAGGACAGTGGAAATCTCTAATGCCATCAATACCGACTGGGAAGATATATGTGCAGACGAGCATTATGTGTATGTCGGTGATTTCGGCAACAACAACGGTAATCGCACTAACCTTTGTATTTATAAAATATCCCGGGATTTCACCTTGCATGATTCTATAGACCATATCGAAGCAGACAGCATCACATTTCACTACCCCAACCAGCAACAATTTGAATGGGAAAAGCATTCCACCAATTTCGACTGCGAAGCCATCATTGCTGAGGGGGATTCTCTGTACCTGTTCAGTAAAAACTGGGGGAATTTAAAAACTTACCTGTACGCCTTACCCAAAGTTCCGGGTGAATACCCCGCCATATTACAGGACAGTTTCAATGTCCATGGCCTCGTTACCGGAGCAGCCAATGACACGGTGGAAAATCAAATTACCCTGATTGGTTATAATCAGTATATGACAAGTTCATTTATTTATTTACTGGACTCATACGAGGGTGTTTGTTTTTTTAACGGGAATGTGACGAAATTAAAACCCGGCCTGTCATTACATCAAACCGAAGGCATTGCACTCAATAATGGCGACATTGTGCTGTCCAATGAAACTTTCGGTTCAAACCCAGCCGCTTTGTACCGGACATCTCTTATGTATGATTACAATGAACCCATTTTATCAACAGAAATCACCCCGGGATTTTATCCCAACCCTGCAGAAAATTCTTTTCAAATCATCAACTGCAAGGCTTTCGACCGGTTAACAATTAAAAACATACGGGGACGTATCATGCTTGAAACAAACCTCCAAAGTGACAGCATACGACTTCCCCTTTACCACTTACAATCAGGCACCTACATCATTGAACTCAGGGGCAACAAAACATCGTATGCGGATATTCTGATTGTGGAGTAACGACACATCATAAAGGGTAAGTTTATGGATTGCACTGAAAACATTTATCTGAAATATTGGATACACAACTGAATAATACCGTAATATAAGGGCAAATCCCCGCTGGGTTTTATTCTATCAAACACCTGTCAGGCCACCAATTATTTACATATACAACATCATCAGTCTTATACAATTGTAATAACGGAAAACCTGACATGCAAACACCTGTCAGGTCACCAATTACGAGGATGTTACAACATTAGCATGCCGTAATACCTAACATAATGGAAGACCTGACAGGTAGGTGAATGAAAAAAACCAGCGGGGTCGGTCTCCGCCTTCTATCTGCCATGCGGTGCTGTTGGTTTTGTACCCCCGGCAGACAGGAGTTCATTCCAATCACTCTGCTGCCGGCACAAAACCTCAAACAGCCCCGCATAGCAGGATATCCGGCTACGCCCTTTTGCGTGTATCTTCCCATCAAACCAAAAGCTGTCGAAAGACAGCCTATCTATCACAAAATCACCGCTCAACAACTCGCCCCATCGTGCTTTCGTGCCATCACTCCATCACTCCATCACTCCATCACACCCTTTTTTAATTTTGTAACCATTCACAGTATATTTATTTAACATCAATTTCTTAGTTTATACATTTTTATAATTTCTAATTGACCTAATTGACCTAATTGACCTAATCAATACCCAAATCCCAATGTGTAAAATGTTA
>JAYENB010000139.1:0-3060 GCA_034721855.1 Bacteroidota bacterium | reverse complement strand
TTTTCTGTCTTTGTGTCAAATGCATACAGCAAAGCGATTTGATTATCAATTTCATTTTCGAGTGCCATTAATGCTGCATCAGAGCTGATTTGTGCTCCTTTTGAAATTAAAATGTGCCTGACTTTGAATGGCAATACGCGCTGTTTTCCATCCTTATGTACAACCACAAATATGTACAACCACAAAGTTCTGATGGTCTTTTGTCAGGTAGGTTCCATAAGTGTTTAATACAATATCCATAATTTCTGTATATGTGTTATCGAATGTAATAATTGTCGAGTATATGTATCTGTTTACGTGATCGGGTCAATGCGGTATAGGTCCATCTGTATTGGTTCTCCAGGGGGAAGTAAAACATACTGAACTCGAGCATTATAAACACATGATCCCATTCTCCGCCCTGGGCTTTATGGCATGTACTTGCGTATCCGTATCCCACACGTAGTGCGTTGGCATACGGTTCATTACGCACAAACTCATTGAACTCACACGTGTTTTTGTCTATTCCCAACTCATTAGCTTTGGCAAATAAATAATGCCTGATTTTGTAATCTTCTTCATCTGTTAAATTGTTTTTGTCACGCTGCAGCAAATCTTCAAACAAAATCACTTTACGTGTCCTCTCAGCACCGGCTTTTGGATCATAAAACTTTACCTGTACCTCTCTGAATTTAAATCCGGCTTTAAATATGGGTTTGGGATTTACCCAGGTTACCTGTGCAGAATCACCGTTCATTAAGTCATACAGGTAATTGTTTTGTGTGACCATTAAAACGTCATTTTCTCGAATTACTTGGGGTTTTTTGCCTTTATACAGTTGTTGCCGGATTTGAAGATTTAACCAATTTGCTTTTTTATTGGATAAGGTGATGAATTTTAAATTATCTATTCCGCTTTGTCGTGCCAGTTTGACAAATGTTTTTACCATTTCACTTTCATTATGGTAAACACGTATGTCATTCATGCCACTGGCTCTGATGCTGAGTTTGGGATAAGATGCATCAGCAATGTGCTCGCGCAGTTGCCGGGTGTTTTTGTAAATGCCGCTGGTTTTGTCAAATCTTTTTATCTCCGTTAAATCAAAGTGTTTAGCTGATAATTGATGGTGTTTTTGGAAATAATCTGGGTTTAATGCGGGTGAGTACATGTATTTTACAGGTGGCAACTGGGCATTGTCACCAATGAAAAGAATTTTTCTGCCTCCTGCGTATTCAAGCGTATCAGCCAATAACCTGCCTGTACCAAAATTCAGGTTGAGCGTTAAAGTTTTTTTGTCTGATAACTGGGAACATTCATCAATGGCATAGAAAGTATTCAGGCTGTGATTGTTTTTGATAAGCTCATAATACAGCTTGATTATTCTGTTCTTTTTGTCTTCTTCAGATAATCTCAGCCTGTATATGCTTCGGTGTATGGTATCAGCCTGTAAGTTGGTTTTTGAGCTAATGATTTTTGCTGCCCGCCCCGTGGTTGCCCAAAAATGCATGCTTACATCATCATCCAATAGTTTACTTATGCCTTTCAGCAAACTTGTTTTTCCCGTACCTGCATATCCCCTCAAAATAAAAACCTGTTTTTCATCGTTGTGGATAAATTCTAATATGCTTTGTACAGCTTGTCGCTGTTCAGAGGTCAGGGTGAAATCAAATTTCTCTTCATCAAATGTCATAATGGTATATCATTAATAGTATCAAAAATAGTGATTTATTATCACACATCAAATTTCGCATAATGTAATGCTTTGCAATGAAGATAAAAAAATGTAATTTTGATGGAACAAAATGGTGTATTATGCCAAAAAACAAACAAGCTTTGCTGCGTTATCAGATCATTGATGCCTGTTTATCAAATCGTTATCATGTTAGCAATGCAGGCAATATCGCTGGTTACTGGCCTTGCATATCTTTAGCCGAACGTATAAGCGAAGAATTGGGTATGCCGGTGGCTGCCCGTACTATCCGCAAAGATATCAGTGATTTGAAAAATGGCGTTTTAGGTATTCCGGTTCCCATTGCTAATAAACGCGGCATGGGATATCATTACACAGAAAAGGGATTTCATTTGTTCAACATGCGCCTTAATCAGCATGAAGCTTTTCATTTAAGCGAAGCAGTACATCATATTGACCATTTAATGACACATCAGTATTTCAGACAACTATCCGGATGCCTGAAAAAACTCAATTATACCACCATTGCTGAAGAGGATATGGTGTTGTCGCTGCAACCATACAACAACCCACCGGCTTATACCTGGCTGAAAAAAGTGGTAGAAGCCATTGAATCAAGGCAGGTCATGCTTATGGAATATCAACCTTATTCTCCGCCGGCACAGCTTAAAATAGAAGTGCATCCTTATTTGATCAAGGAATTCAATCAACGTTTGTATATGCTGGGCTGGGACAATACCCGTCAGGAGTATTTTGTGTTTGGCCTCGACAGAATAAAAGCTTTGAAAATTATAGATAAACCTTGGCATTCTGCCCCTGATGGCATTAAAAAATCTTACTTTAAAGACATTGTTGGTGTGAGCTTGCCACGTCATTTTAAGGTCGAAAAAGTGAAAATCGAAATGCACAAAAACAGGTTGCTTTATGTGTTAAGTAAACCTCTGCATCAATCACAACGATTTGTTTCCAAAAACGGGGAATGGGGCTTGCTTGAGTTTGATT
This sequence comes from Bacteroidota bacterium, assembly GCA_034721855.1. Classification (GTDB taxonomy): domain Bacteria; phylum Bacteroidota; class Bacteroidia; order Bacteroidales; family ML635J-15; genus JAQIBY01. The sequence goes on along the minus strand of JAYENB010000139.1, from coordinate 389 downwards.
TGGTGGTCAACCGCGATTTGAAACAATGGATACTGGAAAAAGGCAAAGATGCCCGGGTAATTGCTCCCGAGCATCTTAAACATGAAATTATAACTGAAATAATGACCGCTCAAAAGCATTATAAGCATTAAGCCGCGATAACAAAAACAAGGCCCAGCAGCATAATAATACCCCCAAGCAATATGCTTGCAAACTTTTGGTTAATAACCATGTGCTTCAAGCCATAAACTAACATCTGTCCATGTCATGTCTTCATCATAATCCCAGTCGCCGTCTGTCAGGGCATCCATGGTTTCTCTTATACAATCTTCTTCGGAATAATCATCGTAATACATAGTTTTATATTTTTGGGTTTAACATATATTAGCTACCATAATGTTGGGCTTATT
>JAYENB010000138.1:0-15613 GCA_034721855.1 Bacteroidota bacterium | reverse complement strand
TTGGTATTAGTATCTTATCAATAATATTCATGTATTTTTTGGCAAAAAATTATATAATTTTGGATTTTGAGCTTTCCGGTTTATCCGGGTTAGGAGTTAGGATTTAGGATTTAGAATTTAGAATTTAGAATTTATTTAAACGTTTATTGATCCGTCTTCGCTCTGCTACGCCGGACACGGTCCCGTCTTCGCTCTGCTACGCCGGACACGGTCCCGTCTTCGCTCTGCTACGCCGGACACGGTCCCGTCTTCGCCGGACAAGTTATATTAATTAAAGAACGAACTACTATGATTACAGGTTTGGATTAGATAATTTACGTTTACATGTCTGCAGTGGGGTTGTTATCTGTCCGGTTTGGTAGAATGCACCTTTTTTATTCACAAAATTTTTGTATCTTTCGAATCCATGTATGGCTACCTCAACCATATACCCAAACCGTTTCTGCTAAACCCCTGGAAACATCACCTCGGGTACATACAGGACAATATCTCTGCTTTACAAAAATTGTCCCTGGCAGATGTACGGCGGTATATGTTGGACATAGGCGAATCCGTGACAGATGTTTACACCGGGAAATTATCCGTCCCAGGCATTTGTTCTGACCTGGAAACGCATTTAAAGCATAAAGGCATATTTGAAAAAAATGCGTACCTGAGCTGGATAGAAACTGTATCAATGTATGAAGTTATTCCTGTTTCTGACAACTCAAGGTGGCTGATGCGCCAGGGAAACGACGAACGGTACATACATATTCATCCGGGAAAGATCAGTCCGCACAAATCCCGTTTCAAAAGCCAGCAAATAAAAACAGCCTTACTGTATGCCGTGTATGCTGACAAATACGAAGAAAAAAGTCAAATCAAGATAATCAACAAACTGCGGCAGGAATTTCTGGATTTACCACCATTAAACCACACCTCTGACACTTTATCATGGTTGATAACGTGTTTTACAACAAGGGAAAAAAATGATAAAATATGATTATATCAGCGTAAATCATAATAATCTGTGTCATCAGCGTTCCTTTTATAAGACATTACAGACAGACACAAATTACTCGCTCTCATCACCACTCATCTGAGTCCAGTCGGTGTATTGAAATTCGCAATTCTGATATGCAGGTTCAATACGAACGTAAGTTTGTTTCAGTTGATCTTTCATCCATTTTTGAATTACTTTTTCTTTCTTTTTGTTCAGGGTGATGTCTTTATATCGCTGATAATCCTGCTTCAAATTGGCTGTGTGTTTTTCAGTTTTCTCATCCAGTTTAAACAATTTATACACGGTTTTTCCCCGTTCATCCCGGGTCCGTATCACATCGGATATTTCACCTTCATCCAGGTTTTCAATGTCACTTCTTACTAACGGATCCAAATCAGATGCTTCAAGTTTTGTTTCGCCGGTTTGGGGGTTCATTACCGTACCACCGCTATTTTTTGTGTTTTCATCTTCTGAATACATCTCAGCCGATTTTTCAAAACCAAGACTGTCCGACAGAATTTGAGCACGGATATTGCGGAGCTCTTCTTTGGCTTGTTGTTGTGCTTCACTGCCCGTTTTGGGTGAGACAAGAATATGCCTGACATTAACCTGGTTTCCTTTGCGCTCTATAAGCTTTAAAATATGATAGCCAAACTCTGTTTCCACCACGCGGGATACAGGATCATCTTCATCCATATCAAAAGCAATGGAAGCAAACTCAGGAACAAGATCTGTCCTGTTAACAAAACCCAGCTCCCCTCCTTTTTGAGCTGAACCGGGATCATCGGAATACAACACAGCAAGGGTACTGAAATTTTCCCCATCTATGATTCTGTCTCTGAGCTCATTGATTTTATCTAAGCAACGTTGTTTTTCTTTCTCCGATACTTTTGGGTATATCGCAATTTGCTTAATTCTGTATGTGGCAGGAACAACCGGAATGCTGTCTTCTCTGATGGAATTGAAATGCTGCCTGACTTCTGCAGGGGTAACATTGATATCATTGGTAAGCTTTTGTTGCATGCGTTGTGTCAGCATTTGCTCTTTGATCATTTCCCTGAAATCCGATTTGATCTCCGGGAGGGTCTTTTGGTAATATTCTTCCAGTTTTTGTTCAGAACCAAGCTGACGGATAAACATGTTCAGACGTCTGTCCAGTTCATTCTCCACTTCTGCCGACGTTACTTCAATGCTGTCTTTTTTTGCTTGCTGCAACAACAGTTTCTGAAATAACATTTCTTCCAATATCTCACAATTTACATCAGTAGTACCAAAGTATCCCTGGCTTTTCAGTTGCATAGCCTGGGTTTCTACCTCCGACAACAAAATGGGTTCATCTCCTACAACAGCAATCACCTGGTCTATTACTTTCTGATTTTGAGAAAATCCATGCAGGCTTACCAATAAAAGTAAACCCGTAAACATATTTCGAATGTTGATCATACACTTAATTTTCGTTAATAACGATAGCATCACTTGATTTAGCATCCTGAATCAATTGATTTTTCAAATTAGTAATGAGTTCCTGCTTTCTCTTGTTTACAATGATATGCGATATCTTGCTTTCAATCAGATCAACTGGCATCGTATCACCGGGCATAAGTTTTTCATTGATTTTTACAATGTATCGTTTGGTACTATCCTCAACAGCAAAATACCCAAGTTGTAAGGCCTTTTGGCGCACATCCTGGTTATTCACAGCATGTATTTCTTTCAATAGATCATCGAAGTACATCCATTTATCATTGTGTTCAACAACGGTTTTGTTGGTCCCTTTAATGGCATCATTCAGAATGTCCATCCTTTCCGGGGTGGCTCTCCTGACTTTATCTAGTTCTCTGTAATAAGCAGGTATTTCGGCATCCATAATCATATAATGAGCTTTTACAGCCAACCTGTCTAAAGCATAACTTTGCAGGTTATTCTCATAGTAAGCTTCAACTTCTTCCCGGGTAACTATAGTATCGAGCTCTGATTCTACATATTGACTTTCATATTCATAGATGTACATTTGTTTTTTAAAATCCCGGACCCTTTCCTTAATTTTTGAACTGTCTTTCAGGTTTTCAATAGCGCTGCGATACAACAATGTTTCGTTCACCCATTTCTGCATGTATTTTCTTGCCATTTCAATGCTGTCTTTTTCAGAAATATCATCCGGGATCATCTTTTCCAGCTCTTCCGTTGTTAAAATTTTTCCATACAGACGAATCAACACATCTTCGGTAACAGGCTCCTCTTCATGATGACAGGAAGTCAACAACAGAAGAGCTAAAAAAAAGAGAACAGCACATTTTTTTAAACAGGTCATTTATCAATCTTATTTAAAACATCGTCATGAATTACAACATCATATTTGTTGTGCAAAGCGTTCATCCATTCTTTTTCCAGCATTTTTTGATAATCAGCAGTAACCATGCCCTGTGCTTCTTTTAATTTTTTAACATACGGTTCGATTTTCTTAATATACAGCACTTGATTATCATCTCTGTTCAGTATCTCTCCTTTTCGGTTCAGCTTCTTACTATGTTCAACTACCAGATCAGAAACCATTTCATTTTCACCTGTTTCAAACATTCCCCACACATCTTTACTCACGGCAGCGGAATCTTCAGCATTGAACACACTGTCTATCTCATTCCATGTTACCTTGCTGTGTTTCTTTATGTATTTTTCTACATTTTTAGCCAGTTTCTTGTTTTTGGTGTTCAGTTTTTTTACTTCATCCCGGGTGCCCCACATGTATTTTTGTTTGTTCTTTTCATAAAACGCTTTTAGTCCGGCAGTATCTTCCACAGCTTTTGACCATACCATTTTATCAGTGACATCAAAAAGCAAAATTCCATCATGGTATTCTTTCATCAGGTAGCGGAATTTTGGGTACTTACTTTCCAGGTGTTTTTCTTCATACATCAAAATACATTTGCTGACATAATCATCAACTTTTTCATGTAAAAAAGTTTCCAGTGCCATCGGATTGTTTTTCCTGTTGTATTTCTCAAGATATGCCGCATAATCTTTCTGATAAAGTACAGTATTAGCGAAACTCAACAGTTTCCCATCCAGTTTTTTAGCTTCACTGGCATCCCATGTACCATGAAATATACTGTCCGTTACATGAGCATGCACTTCTTCAACTTTGTCAGGAAACAATTTCAGCTCATATTCTTTTTTCAACTTTTCAACCAACACCTCTTTTGAGCGTGATGCCCGTGCCGAATTGCTGATGCGTGATGCAATTTTCGATTTTTCTTCTTCAAAACTACCAACCGGTTCCTTGTCTATAAGTTTAATGAAATGATAACCATAACTTGTTTTTACCGGGCCTGCTATTTCATCAATTTCGTTAAGCTGAAAAGCGGCTTCTTCAAATTCAGGAATCATTTTTCCACCTACGCCAAACCATGGCAACAAACCACCTGACCTGGCTGATCTGCGATCTTCCGAATATTCTTCTGCAAGTTTATCGAATGCTTCACCAGCATCTAATTTTTGTTTTATCTCTTTTACTTTGGCTTCAGCTTTTTCTTTTTCTTCCTGGGTGGCATCTTTGGGCTTCAGTACCATGATATGGGAAACGCGTATGCGTCCTTTTGCAGGGCGTTTATCTTCCACTTTTATGATATGATAACCAAATCGTGTACGCACAATATCAGTTACTTCGCCCACAGGAGTTTCATAAGCAGCCGTTTCAAAAGGATACACCATTCCAAAAACCGTAAACCACCCGAGATGACCATCGTTGCGTTTGACAGATTTATCACCGGAATATTTTTTAGCCAATTCATTGAAATCGGCATCTCCACTCACTGCTTTTTTTCTAATTTCAGTAATTTTGTTATAGGCTTCCAAGGTATCTTTTGGACTGGCATGCTGATCAACTTTGATTAAAACATGCGATGCTTTGACATCTTTCTGTTTGCGCTCCCAGGCCTCTTTAATCAATTCCTTTTCAACAGATTTGTCTGTCAGGTATGGCTGAGTTAGTTGTGAACGATAACCACGGAGTTCTTTGTTAAACTTCTTCAGCGTATCAAGTCCCAGATTTCTGGCTTCAGCTACTTTAAGTTTAAAATTCACAAACAGATCCATGTAATTCATCAGAGAATCCGGGCTATAACTTTCACTCTGTTGTTTGTTGTTTTTGTTGTAAATGTGCAAAAACTCACTGACAGTGATCTGTTCTCCATCCACTTCAAGAATAATCCTGTCATCCACATTTTGCTGAGAAAATGCAGGCATCAGCAAGCTACTCAGTAAAAAAAGAAAAGCAATTTTTTTAATCATTTGTCATATATTATAAGTTAAACTCAAGTTTAAAATTCTCTGCTGTAATTGGGAGCCTCACGGGTAATCACTACATCATGAGGATGAGATTCAAGCATGCCGGAATTTGTAATCTTCACAAACTTACCGTTACGTTGCAAAAACTCAATATCGGGTGTGCCGCAATATCCCATTCCTGCTTTCAGACCACCAACAAGCTGGTACACCACTTCGCTAATGGTTCCTTTATACGGGACACGTGCCGCAATTCCTTCAGCCACCAGCTTTGATGAATCCGTTTCTTCTGCTTGAAAATATCTGTCTTTCGATCCTTTTTGCATGGCCTCAATAGATCCCATTCCACGGTATGATTTAAACTTACGTCCATTGTAAATTATTGTCTCACCGGGCGATTCTTCTGTTCCGGCAAACAAAGACCCGGTCATCACAGAGGAAGCTCCTCCTGCAATGGCTTTTACAATATCACCGGAAAAGCGGAGTCCCCCATCAGCAATCACAGGGATACCTTTGGGATTCATAACAGAAGCCACATCATAAACGGCACTGAGCTGGGGCATGCCTACGCCGGCAATCACCCTTGTGGTACAAATTGAACCGGGTCCGATACCAACTTTTACAGCATCCGCACCATTGTCTGCCAGCATCAATGCAGCTTCAGGGGTGGCAATGTTTCCAACCACCACATCAATACCTTTATAGGCCTTTTTTACTTTATTTACTAACTGCGCAACAGATTTGGTATGTCCGTGTGCGGTATCAATGACAATGGCATCCACACTGGCATCCACCAGAGCTGCAATACGTGCTTCCGTACCCTTTGAAATCCCAACAGCAGCAGCCACACGCAGGCGTCCTTGTTCATCTTTGCAGGAATTGGGACGATCTTTGGCTTTAAAAATATCCTTGTAGGTGATCAATCCCACCAACACATTGTCTTTATCCACCACCGGCAATTTTTCAATTTTATACCGTTCAAGAATGGAGGCTGCTTTTTCAAGATTAATGTCCTGGCCTGCCGTGATGATATTTTTGGACGTCATGACCTCCATAATTTCCTTATCCATAACTTCCTGAAAACGCAAATCCCTGTTTGTCACAATTCCTTCAAGCAATCCATGCTTATCCACAACCGGAATTCCACCAATCTTATTTTCTTTCATGATATCCAGTACATCTCCCACGGTTAAATCCGCTGTAACGGTAATGGGATCGTATATCATACCATTATCTGCACGTTTTACCTTTCTCACATGCAAAGCCTGCTCCTCTATACTCATGTTTTTATGGACAACCCCTATCCCACCTTCACGGGCAAGCGCTATTGCCATTGCAGATTCTGTAACTGTATCCATGGCAGCAGAAACAATGGGAATATTGAGGTCAATGTTACGGCTAAATTTACTCGTTGTTGCTACATCTTTGGGCAACACCTCCGAATAAGCAGGTACCATCAGGACATCATCAAATGTAAGTCCTTCTCCTATAAGCCTTTGTGACGATATAGACATATGCAGATTAGCTTTGTTTTATGCAGGACAAAAATATAATATTTTTTTGTTTTATAATAGAGATTTTATTTAAATACAATATTGCTTATTAAATCGTATCCCACTACCTCATTTAGGCGCTGTTGTAAAAGCTTACGTTGTCCGGAAAGTTCATACCTGAGCACAGGTGAATTCAGATGGACATACAAAACAGATCCTCTGAAATACATTTTATCGGTGTAGCGCGCAGCATTGTTTCCCACTACATCAGGCCATGATTTTTTAACCCGCAATTTATCCAAATCACGATTCAGGTTATACTGCGATTTAATATTCCGTATTATGTCCGATAAATGACGTGTTTTTTGTCGTTGCATAATTGCCTTTTAATTAAGGAGCCTTCTATTAATTCTTTTCTTTCAAGAAACAAATTTTGTGCAAATAAGAGCAGAGCCTGTAGAAACACACGGCCGTGTGTTTCTACTTGGCTCTGCCGAATGCAGCCAAAATTATGCAAATGTAATGTAATGAGATGTAAAGCACAAATTTTTCTGAATAGCCACAGCTATTTTGAAAAATTTTCACGCAGCCATACCGATATGTATTCAATAATATCAAAATTAAAATCAGGATGTTTTTATGTCTGTAAAAAACCGCTTTATCACACTCAGGTTATGGCTATATCTACCGGTATCCGTATTGTAAATTCCGGAATGATCAAGTAAATCAATTCGCACGCTACCAGAGGCGTGAATGATGTGTTTTTCATTTAGAATGATACCGGTATGAATTATTTTTCCGTTGTTATCTTCAAAAAAAGCCACATCGCCGGGAAGAGCATCATGCCTGAAGCATATCGTCTCGCCTTCAATAGCCTGTTGGGATGCATCGCGTGGCAATATGTTTCCCAGCATTCTGAACACAATCTGCACAAATGCAGAACAATCAATGCCAAACACTGTTTTTCCTCCCCACAGATAGGGTGCATTCAGAAACTGTCCGGCAATTTCTTCAAGGGTAATATGTACATCCGGTAATGGATCCAGTGTATAGGTTCTATCTCCAAGGGTAAACCTGTTGTTTTCATCGGGCACGGGAATCCGGACACCTCCCGGGATATACATTGGCCGGCCCTTATCATCCGTTGCATGTGCAATCACAGCTGGCACAATCATCTCTTTCCTTTTGTTTGCATGTGTTGAATTGTTTGCATGTGTTGAATCTGAAAGATTTCCGGCCATGTTCTTGTTTATCCATCCTTCATAATCATCAATAAAAGAACGTATATACAACCATGAACCACACTTTTTCAACACTTCAAATTGTTCTCCAAAAAGCAGTTGTGTCACCTGTTCGCTATGTTCTGACGTAGTAGAGCGTACCGGAATTAAACTCAATTGTGTAATGCCTGTTTCCATGTATGAATTTCATTATTTGATATCAATCAACTATCTTTACCCTGCAAAACTCAGGATAAAACATTATATTTGCCAAATTATTGAATAATGCAGATCAAACATCATTGGGAATCGTTTTTTTTCAACAGGATGATGTTAACTTGAATATTATATAAATTAGCAAATGATGGGGAAATTTAATCTCAAAAAAAACGCATTAAAAATATACATTGTTTTTTTGTTTGTACTGGTTTACGGGTTCATTATTTATATGTACCCGCGAGAACGCAAATTTGCATATGAATTCCAGCAAGGAGCACCCTGGCCGCATGAGGACCTTATTGCCAATTATAATTTCCCGGTGAATAAATCAGCGGAAACCATCGCAAATGAGCAAGATAGTGTGTATAACAATTTTATCCCGTACTTTAAATACGACAGCACCATCCTGCAAAAAACAAAATCTGATTTTAGAAATGCTTTTTTTAAAGCCTGGAATCAGGTTGTCATCCCGGGAAATAATAGTTTCCCCAGCTTCACAATAAATAATAAACAATCCCTCGCCATACCAAAAAAACAAAGAGACCAGCTACTGAATGATTATTTTCATCTTTTTGACAGCATTTACACAACAGGGTTGATTACAGATGACAGCCTGGGAACAAATACGGATGAAGTACGTATTCTGGAAAACGGAGAAGCTCAACTGATCAACAAAACAGATGTATTGTTTTACAATGAAGCATGCAACATCCTGAAACAACGTGGAAAAACGATCACCAAAGAGGTCATGAATGATTCTATGGTTGATCAGTTAACAACCCGAATAAACCTATGTGAATTTCTTGTACCAAACCTGACTTATGACAAAAATACCAATGAAAAAATCCTGATTGAAAGGATCAATAATATTTCAAGAACCAGGGGAATGGTCCAAAAAGGAGAACTTATCATTCAACAAGGAGGAATTGTTGATGGAGAAACCTACCTGGTTTTGCAAAGCATGAAAAAAGACTATGAGAGCTCGGCCAACATTACCCGGCTTGGCTTATTGATTTTCGGCATCAGCTTACTGTATATTGCTCTTGGGTTAGCTTTGTTCTTATTTTTACGGAATTTCAAACCTGAAATCTTAGCTTCCTTTAAGAAAATCACCTTTGTCATGCTACAGGTATTTATCCTCATGATGATTACCATTGCAATTGTACGTTTTACAGGCTTTTCTGTTTATATCGTTCCTTTTGCGCTTGTCCCCATGGTTATCAATACATTTTATGACAGCCGCACTGCTTTGTTCTTGCATCTTATCATAGTGTTAATGACTGGGGTTCTTGCTCCCAACGGCTTTGAATTCGTTTTATTACAGATGTTTGCAGGAATAGTGGCTGTATTTAGCCTTTCCAACATTCAAAAACGCAAACAATTATTTGTGACCAGTTTTTACGTATTGCTCGCTTATTGCGCTACATATTTTGCCCTGCAAATGTTGTACGGCAGAGGTCTAAACCATCTTATTTGGACAGATTTTGCCTGGTTTGCCGGCAACGCTGCCCTGTTGCTTTTCGTGCTTCCGCTTATTTATGCCTATGAAAAGTTGTTTGGGTTTGTCTCAGACGTTACCTTAATGGAATTGTCCGACACCAACAATCCGCTACTGAGGCAACTGGCAGAAAAAGCACCTGGCACATTCCAGCATTCCATTCAGGTTGGCAACCTAGCCGAAGCGGTGGCCCGAGAAATAGGAGGAAAACCAATGCTTGTCCGTACAGGTGCATTATATCATGACATCGGGAAATCAGCTACACCACAGTATTTTGTAGAAAACATCAGTGGTAAGAACCCCCACGATAAACTTGATCACAAAGAATCTGCCCGGCTTATTATTGCACATGTTACCAATGGGAAAAAATTGGCACGAAAAGCGAAACTCCCGGATCAAATCATTGATTTTATTGTCAGCCACCATGGAACAACACGGGTAGAATATTTTTACAGGTCTTTTAAAAATGACAATCCGGATAAAAAAATAGATGAACAAATGTTTACCTATCCCGGCCCTAAACCACATAACCTTGAAACTGCCATCCTGATGATGGCAGACACGGTAGAAGCAGCAACACGTTCATTAAACGATTATACTGAAAAAAACATCCGCAACATGGTTAACATATTGATTGACAAACAAAGGGAAGCAAATCAATTTGAGAATGTTGACATCACGTTTAAAATGATTAACAAAGCCAAGCGAGTATTTACAGATAAATTACTGAGCGTATATCACACCCGGATTGAATATCCGGATGAAAAAAACAAAAACACTACGTAAAAAAGACAAAGTCAAAAATAAAGGATATAATAATAGCAAAGTCTATCGTTTCCTCAAAATCACATTGATTGGTTGATTATGGATAATTTTTTTCTCCGGTAAATAAAATATGCTTACATTCGCTTTGTCAATTGATGGCCAAAAACGATGATGGTGTTGAACAAAATTACAATAAATAAAATCTTGATAGTAAGCATCTTGGCACTTAGTTTCCTTGCCGGTTGTACTGAGGACAACGATGAATTTTTCATCAGTTACGATACCAATTATTACCCCATACAATCTGGAAATTACAACATTTATGATGTTACAGAAATTACTATTGATGCTCCTTCGGATGTGTATGACACAACCAATTACCAAATTAAGGAAATGATCGGAGGAAAATATACGGATAACGCAGAAAAAACAGCATATCTTTTTCTCAGGTACACACGCAGCGATACAAATGCGCCATGGCATATTTCGGATGTGTGGACATTGCAACTTACGGACGACCGGTTATTTCTTACCGAAGAGAACCACCGTCTTGTAAAAATGTATTTCCCGCTTAGCCTTGACAAAAGCTGGGACGGCAATGCGTACAATGAGCTTGATGCCATGGAATACACCGTTACAGGTTTGGATGAACCCGCCAGCGTTAATCAGCATAGCTTTGATTCAGCCTTAACCATCACACAGGAAGCCGATTCATCGCTGATTCATAAAAGTTACAGTATTGAAAAATACGCCAGGGACACAGGTATGATCTACAAAGAAATCACCGAACTCAATTCACAGGAAATTGAACCGGGGGTACCGCTCGAAGATCGCATCACCACAGGAAACATATACAAACAGTGGTTTGTGGAAAACGGAGAAGATGAGGATTACTACACAGACACATACATTTTTTACCGCCAAGACGCAAAGGCGCTAAGATATGGAAAAAACAAAAGCACGATTGCAAGATAGCACGAGAGGGTGAAGGAACGAAAGCACGAAAGCGAGATGGAACGAGAGGAATATTGTGAGATATGAAGATGGGGTGATGGCATGATAAGGAGAAATAATCAGAACACACAAAAAATAAAGGTATATCCCTTGAAATCTCGTGTAATCGTGCTATCTTTATAGTTCGTTAAATTTTATAACTTTGCGGTGAGTAGTTAGAATGAGGATTATGAAATTTAGCAGTTCCTTTTTTATATTGTTTTTTTTATGCCTGGCTGGGTTTGGGCAGTCTCCCCCCTCCTATTGGATAGGTTTTACAGACAAACTCAACAACAGTTATAGCATTGATGCGCCTGAAGCCTTCCTGAGCAAGCGATCGCTTGACCGTCGAATAAAACAGGACATCAGCATTGACAGCACCGACCTGCCTGTCAGCAACCTGTATGTGGACAGCCTGGCAAACCTCGGCCTGAACATCCGCTATGCATCAAAATGGATGAATGGCGTGGTTTTCACAACAGAAGATACCACGTTACTTGATACCATCACAAGCATTAGCTTTGTGAACAAGCTTGAATTCATCAGGAAAAAAGATACCGCTAAAACCACATGGCAGGAAAAAAGCAGATCAAAAGACAATTTCTTTGACTATGGCAATGCACTGAATCAGATTGAGATGTTGAATGGTCATATATTGCACAATCAAGGTTTTAGAGGTGATGACATGTTGATAGCGGTACTGGATGCCGGATTCCTGTTCATGCCGGGGGTTTCTGTATTTAATCATTTGTTCACTAATGGGCGCATTATAGAAACCCGTGATTATGTAAAATCCGGCGATAATGTATATGGCTGGCACACCCATGGAGTTGCTGTCATGGGGATACTTGCAGGTGAGCAGGAATCCAGATTTGTTGGTACCGCTCCACGTGCCGAGTTTATCCTTATCCGTACGGAAGATGCCGCAACCGAACAACGCATTGAAGAATACAACTGGATTGCCGGAGCCGAATTTGCTGACAGCCTCGGAGCAGATGTGTTCAACGTCTCATTGGGATACAAAGATTTTGACCTCCCTGAATGGGATTACGACAACACCGAAACAGACGGAGAAACGGCTCCCATTTCCATTGCGGCCGGGATGGCAGCACAAAAAGGAATACTACTAATCATTGCAGCCGGCAATGAAGGTGATGACCCTGACAGGAAAATTGGGGTACCTGCTGATGCCAATAATGTGCTCACTGTAGGGTCCGTTGACAGCACCGGATATTATTCCCCATTCAGCTCCATTGGATATACCGCCGATGGACGCGTGAAACCTGATGTGGTTGCACAGGGCAGCCAGGCATATTATATGAACAATGACAATGAAGTTGTTGCAGGAAACGGCACATCGTTTGCATCCCCCATTATTGCCGGATTATCAGCATGTCTGTGGCAAGCACATCCCAATAAATCCAACATGGAGATCATCAATGCGATCAGGCAATCAGCTCACCTGTATGACAATCCCAACGACAGCCTTGGGTATGGCATTCCTGATTTTGCTGCAGCCAACCTGTTGCTTGAAAACATTCAGTTTTCGGCTTTTGACAATGAGCAACTGGTAAGCATTTACCCCAACCCGGTACAAAATTCCCTGAATATGCATTTTTATTCGGTTGACACACAACAAATCACGATACAGATATACAATGTGTCAGGAAAATTGATGCTTGAAGATGAAAAAAATGTACATCGCACATCTTACAACACTTATACCTACCCTGATGCAGCATTGCTTCCAGGTGGATTGTATATCCTTGAGGTCATTACAAAAGATCACGTTTACAGTCAAAAATTCATGAAAAAGTAAGCCCATGGCCGAACAAGCGCTGAGTCTCCTTGATCTGCAAAAGAAAATAAAATCCGCGGTAGAAAAACAGCTTGACGCGTATTACTGGGTGGTGGGTGAAATCAGCGACATAACTGTAAGTTACAAAGGTCATTGTTACATGAACCTGTTGCAAAAAGATGAGGGCACTGACCATATCCTGGCAAAAATCAGAACCATCATCTGGGCAAACCATTTCAGGATGCTTAACCCCTATTTTAAAAGCCAGGCGAAGGAAACCCTGAAAAACGGATTGAAAGTTATGTTTAAAGTCAGGGTCAATTACCATGTGCAATATGGGCTAAGCCTGCAGGCTGTTGACATAGATCCGACATATACCATTGGTGATGTGGAAAAACGGAGGAAAGAAATCATCGCAAAACTTGAACAGGCAGGGGTCACAGACATGAACAAAATGCTGGATCTGCCGTTGGTCATTCGCAACATCGCTGTCATTTCTTCGGATACGGCTGCTGGGTTTGGTGATTTTGTGGCCCAGATGGAAACAAATCCGGAGCATTACACCTTCAACATTGAGCTTTTCAGGGCTGCCATGCAGGGTGAAGATACAGAACAATCCGTTGTGCAGGCACTGAAAGCTATTTTTGATGACGACACACTTTACGATGTGGTGGTCATTATCCGTGGTGGCGGCGCCAAAACGGACCTTTCATGGTTTGACAATTACAACATTGCCTCCCACGTTGCCCAATTTCCTGTGCCTGTGTTTTCAGGCATTGGCCACGAACGGGATCAAAGCGTTACGGACATGGTAGCACACACGCACCTGAAAACTCCCACAGCCGTGGCAGAAACAATCATCAACCACAACCGCGGGTTCGAAGAAGGCATTGACCGCGAACTTGAAGCCCTGCTGAGAGCTGTAAGGCAATACCTGGACGACAAAAAACAGCGTTTGAACATAATTTCCAGGAATTTCATTCCCCTGGTAAAAACACACATCAATGAACAGGAAAATGCGTTGCAGTATCTCTACAACAAGCTTTACAGTCAAAATCATCAGGTGTTGAATTCCCACAAACAAAAACTGGATCATTTGAGTTATCAACTATCATCCGCATGCAAAACAGGCATCAACCTGCACAGAGAACACACAAATAAACTGTATAATGAGCTCAAAGCCCAGTGTAAAGATGTGTTAACCCGGGAACAACACCGCATGGAACGTTATCAGGATAAGATTCATGCCGAAGATCCCAGCCGGTTGCTTAAAAAAGGATACAGCATGACAAGCAAAAATGGCAAGCTAATAAAATCTGCATCACAACTCAAAAAGGGAGATATCATCAACACGAAATTCAAAGACGGGGATGTTGACAGTGAAGTACATTAAACACATACCGCTTTTGATATTGTTGTTTATGTCCATCCATGCACATGGCTGGATACGGCGATCCGACAGCACACTTTACATCAGTCTGCACGGGGATATTTTATACACCCATCTGAGGAATAATATTTATGGTACAGATCTTTCACCGGGATACAGCATGGGATTTGGAGCCAATGCGTATTTCACCCGATGGCAGGAATTTGGTTTCACTGCAGGCCTTGGCTACAACAGCAGGGCATTCAGTTGTGATAATTCCATGGCCGTTTTCAATAACATCAACGAACAAATTGATGAAGTCAGGGCATATTTTAATCTCAAATACCTGACGGTCCCCTTGACCGCAAGGTATAACCTGGGCAAACGTTTTAATGTGTATCTCGATGCCGGCATACGGTTGAATGTTTTGTTGTCAGCAGAAAAGTACGCTAATGAAGACAGCTTGCCACTGGACACAAACGACCCGCAATCGTATCGTTTTGATGTCACAGAAGACCACCCTGCCTTTTGTTTTTCTATACAGGGAGGCGTTGGCATGGAATATTTCATCACCTCCCGTTTTGCAGTTTATTTGGATTACAAATACATACACGATTTGTCGCCCTTGTTTGTGTATAAAAATCTGCCACAGGGAACCATCCCCAAAATGTATTCCCATAAACTTGAGCTTGGACTACACTGGGGTATTCCCATCAAATATTCTGTTGACAGACGATTTCAGTAAAGGGGGACTTATACCGATATGTGTTCAATCCTGCCGGCAGGCAGGCAGGGCAGTCAGGGACGGGCAGGGAAATCCTAAATCCTAATTTTTAAATACTAAACAAATTCAAATTTTTAAATTTATGATAGCACTCAAAAATCGTGACAAAAACCCCTTCTTCATACCTATTTTTTTTATTTTTGCCACCTGATGCACCACTATGAAAAAAAAGCTAAAATACTGGTTTGAATATGTCTTTTTCAGAATATTT
>JAYENB010000137.1:0-15663 GCA_034721855.1 Bacteroidota bacterium | reverse complement strand
TTAATTCCGGAACAGCAACTGCAATCATTCTAATAATTAGTTTTATTGGTCATTTTTTAGATTAATTAGAGCAATTAGAAATTAGGTCAATTAACAGTTATTTAATTTTAAAATGTGAACAGTTACCTGTTATCTAATCCTTTTCATATTCATCTGGCTGAAAAAGCCGTCTTCGGTCTCATGATTAAAATCCACATCTTCCATTATCATTATGGTTTTATGGCCTTCTTCATCAGCCGGAATTGTGGTAAATTTTGTGGTGATTTCTTCGCCGTCCATGGTTTTGATATCCGAGGCCAGCTCGGTTTTTACCAGGTAATCATCTTCATCGTAATATTCAGTGCGGTACATGTGATATCCGTCTTTTGAAATCCACGATATGAGTTTTCCCCACACCACCGGTGCATCCGGTTTTGGCGTAAACTGAATTTTGTAACATGCCTCTCCGTTCATTTCTTCTGTGCTGAGAATTTCATGCTCATAATCATTCACAATGGATGCCTGGTTAATCAGGTCATCGTTGGTGAAATCAGAACCCATCCACGATTGCATCATCATCGAGGGCGGAAGTTTTATCATGCGGTTGATTTTGGGTTGCCAGTTCCACATTTCATTGTCCCGCTTCATGAATACCTGTCCCTTTTCCTGAGCCGGTGCGGTGATATATACCATGGAATATTTCAGTCCTTTGCTCCAGGATTTCATGGAAATGCTCCGGTTCCAGTCCGGACGGACAATTTTCATGGTCATTTCGGCATAGCTTGATGTGCCGTTCACTTTCTCGTAGGCATTGCGAACAATTTCAGTTGCATTTTGTGCGCCCGCTATCAGGCTCAATAGTAACAATGCAAATGGGATGATGATGTGTTTCATGATTATCAGGCTTTACATTAATAATTGCATTCGTTTTTATAATAGCTTATGATTTTGTTTTTCAGTTTGTCGATATCTATGCTCTCCGGACTATAAACGTATTGCATTATGGCACCTTTTGTCAGAGATGAAAAGAACAGCAAGTCAGTATAGGGGTCATCGCTGCCGTTATTGACAAAAAAGGAACTCAAAATACCAATACTGCGTTTTCCGATTGGCTCCAGGTCGTCATCCAGCAATTCCAGGATATGTGGCTGCAGCAGAAGGGAAAACATCAGCTTCCAGAAAGGTTGTCGCGCCTGGATGTTATCAAAAAGTTTATCAATAAAATAATAGAACTCTTCCTGACTTAGATTTCCATCGTGATTGGTATCAAAATTTTTTAAAATATCATCATAACCATCCATCACAATGGCGATGAGCAAATCCTGTTTGCTTGCAAAGTAATTATAGGTATTACCTTTAGACATGCCGGCTTCTTTGGCAATGCGGCTTATGCTCACAGAGTGATAGCCTTCTTCGCTGAACAATTCCAAAGCCACATCCATGAGGCGCTGCCGTTTTTCTTTCATTTGTATGTTCATAATATGCCAACCAATTTCCGCCCATAAAATTATGACTGAACGGTCAGTCAAAACAATAAATTTATTTTTTACCTTCCAAATATTTTGCTGATTATTTTTCATGAAAATATCAGGATGGTAGCATATAGACCATTTATTTATCGTTTGGGAGTTAACAATTAATTGCTAACCAGTAGTAAAGAACAACTGGATAGTTATTACAGTTAAAAATCAATTTGCAGTTTTGCCATCACTGCAAAGGGATAGATATTGGGGTTTTTGAGGTGAGATAAACGCCATACAGCGTCAATGCGCAGTATTTTTAATATGTTGCTGATGCCTGCATTTACTTCCATATATGGCAATTCTCTTGTGTCATCAAGTGTTCTGAAATCATGAACATGGGGTGGAAAAACAATCACCTCCTTGTTGTTTTCATTTATTTGCCCGTATGTAGCTTTAAAACCGATGTGTTCACGCCACTCCAGTTTGCGCATGAGGGGAATGTGGCTCAGGAAAAAACCTTCAAACCGGTGTTCGGCATAAATTGACATGTAGGTGTCAGAAACAAACTCATAAAAGTTCATCAGGTTGAACGAATAATCGTAATAAGCAAAGGATTGATTTCCTTTATGTACAAAAAGAAAGGGAAACGGGGCTGTGCCGAACACTTTTCCGCCTTCAATCGCATAATGCAGTACCCCAAGTGGATACAACTGTATTTTATGTTTGTAATTTAAACTAACAGAAAGGTATTCATACTGATTTGAAAAATAATTCATAGGGGCATAGCCCAGATTCAAATTGATAACAGGTTTCTTGGTACCGAGGGATATACGGTTAAATTTTCCACGTACAAATTTTTCCCCGGGTGCCAGGT
This sequence comes from Bacteroidota bacterium, assembly GCA_034721855.1. Taxonomy (GTDB): domain Bacteria; phylum Bacteroidota; class Bacteroidia; order Bacteroidales; family ML635J-15; genus JAQIBY01. Next base: position 13,347 of record JAYENB010000137.1, on the reverse strand, counting down.
GAAGCCCGATATTAAATTCTGTGGATTGCAGGTGGTTTTCGGTTTGATATGCAGGGGGGGTGTCCGAAGCATCGGCGGGCCGTATTTGAAAATCATGGTTGGGGCGAGCTAAAATATTGTTTGTTTCCATGCCGGCAAACAAGCTGATGCCTTCGATGAACTCATATTCATAATGAATATCCCAGTTTGTGGCCATGTACATGTGTATGTCGCCGGGACGTCTCAGCAGGGTTCCCAATACATTATCTGTACGCAGCGCATTAAGTCGGTCTCCCATTTGAAGGTAATCGTGGGCTGCAAAAAAATGGATGGCTCTACGCGGAAGCACATCAAACATATAGGTAAAACCTCCGCCGTATTTCCATATTTCATCTCCAAAACCATAAGCCCCGAAACTTTCAAGTTTAAGTTTGGGCGAGAAATCTGTATTCGTTTTAAAACCCAGCCGCAACCGTGTGCCTTCAATAGGATTTGCTGAAATGTAAGAATATATTGGTCCCAAATCCACAGGCCCTGCAGAATAATATCCCGTAACAATTGTTGTTAATATTGTCTCCCATCGCTTAAATGCCTTTACTGTTTTGATGGTATCAACCATGTCGTAAATTTCAGCTTCACGCGTTGATAGTTTTTCAGGGCGTTTTTCTTCCCAGAATGCTTTGTTGGTAGTTTCTACACTGTCAGTGTATATAAGGTTTGAAGGATATGATTTTTCAAACACAGATTTATCCACTTTCTCGTTGATTTTATGATTGGAATAATAGCTGGTTTTACGGCCAAAAAACCCCTCCCTGGTATCTACAAGGTTAAAATCCACAAAAATCCTGTCTTTTTTTATCAACCAGATGCTGTCTTCAATTTGTACGTAATGCTTTTCTGCCACAAGGGAATCCACAAAATTAATGTTAGCAGTTTCACTCAGGCTGACTTCAAACCCCTTCACTGCAAATGTGGTATCGTTGATATAGACATAGCCTTCTATGGTTGGTTCATGCTTTCGTCTGGGCATGAATTCCAGCCGGTAACACCAGCGATTGTCCTGGTAACTTGTGTCGGTAAGCTGGTAATCATAATAAACTTTGCCCATATTGCCGAGGGGAGAAATAAAGCCTTTTCCCAACACGGTGATGACATTTTCATAAATATCAACATCCTGATACATGTCGCCGGTAAAGCGTTTCAGGCTTTGGTTGTTGATCCCTGAAATTTTATTGGCCTTTACAAATTCAAGTTCTTTTTTGGGTTGTTTTCTGTAATAAATACTGGAAAAACTTTCCGAAATGAAAAAAGGAATGAAACTTTTTTTGCTTACATTGGCAGTATCAACGTAATCTTTCAGAAATTCGAAAGATTTGGTTAATTTACCTGAGCCAAAGTCTCCGCTGATGTTGTTCAGGTCAAATTCAAGCTTGTTATAAACATCGTAAGCGTAATAATCCAGGCTTTTGGGTTTATTGATTTTTTTTCGTTCCTGGATGAGGTCCAGCAGAATATCTTCGGGTTTTTTGCCTGGCATTACCACCACTTCTCCCAACTGAATACCCACCATTCTCATGCTGATGTCAAAATGTTGTTTATGTCCTTTTTTCACAGGACGTTTTATTGTTTTATATCCAAGATAGCTTACAACAAGGGTGTCTCCCGGATGGCTGACATTAAGTGAGAAATTGCCGTCAATATCTGTGATGGTACCATGTTTTGTTCCTTTCAGGCTGATATTGACAAAAGGCAGAGGATCTTCGCTTTCAGCATCTTTTACATTGCCTGTGATTACTGTGTTTTGGCTGTATCCTTTAAAGATTACAGCACAAAATAACAGGGCTATATAGAAAATGCGTTTAGCCATGAGTTACACGATTCCTTCTTTGATAAAATCATGCAAATGAACCATGCCGAGGTATGAGCCATTTTCAATAACAATGAGTTGTGTAATGTTATTTTCCTCCATTATTTTAAACCCATTAACAGCCAATGTATCAGGGCTTATTGTTTTTGGATTTATGGTCATCAGATCTTCGGCTTTTAAGGTACCAATTTTGTCAGATTGATGTTGAAGCATTCGGCGCAGGTCCCCGTCGGTAATGACACCAACCAGTTTATTGTCATGTGTAAGTACAGCTGTTGCTCCCATTCGTTTGCTGCTGATCTCCGTGATGATTTTATCAACGGCAGCGTCAGAATAGACACGGGGGCTTTCGTTGTAGGGATAAACATCTTTAATTTTTAGGTATAATTTTTTTCCGAGCGAACCCCCCGGGTGTACTTTGGCAAAATCATCAGGAGTAAACCCCCTTTTATTAAGCAAACAGATGGCCAAAGCATCTCCTATGGCAAGTTGGGCCGTGGTACTTGAGGTTGGAGCGAGGTTGTTGGGACAAGCTTCCTGTGATACTGTGGCTTTTAACACAAAGTCGGCATGAGTGGCAAGAAAAGATTTTTGGTCGGATACAATGGCAATGAAGGAGTTTTTAAAGGATCGTATAAGTGGAATCAGCACTTTTATTTCGGGTGTGTTGCCGCTTTTTGACAGGATAATAACCACATCTTCTGGTTGAATGATACCCAGGTCACCGTGAATAGCGTCGGCTGCATGCATAAAAATACCGGGCGTCCCTGTAGAGTTTAAGGTGGCAACAATTTTATTCGCAATGTTGGCACTTTTGCCGATCCCGGTAACAATTACCCTTCCTTTTGATTGATAAATCAGTTCAACTGCTTTCGTAAAATCTTCATCAATATAGTTAACCAGATTTTCAATTGCTTTTGCTTCTTTTAGCAAACTTTCTTTTGCGATCCTTTGTATCTCATCCATAATAAACTAATGTTTAAATCATGATATAAAATTACGATATCTTATTAATTAACCTTGAAAATAATAAAATAATTTGGAAAGCGTATGTGATGGCGTTTTTACATAAAAACTATTGAAAAGCATCATCATGTTCTAATGCATTATAATTCAATACTTAATCCACAATTAAAAATATTTTGTCAAAAATTTTACAAATAAATGTTAAATTATACCAAAACATATTTATGAACTAAAAAAAATTATTACATTTGATTAAAATAAAAAGTAAGATTAGATGAAATATAATGAAGATACCATTCATGAAGTGCTCAAAAAATATTTTGGGTTTGACAACTTTAAAGGATTACAAAAAGAAGTGATACACGCACTCCTTGATGGTAATGATTGTTTTGTGTTAATGCCTACTGGTGGCGGAAAATCGTTGTGTTATCAGTTGCCTGCCATGGTAAGCGAAGGTACAGCAATTATTATTTCTCCCCTGATAGCCCTGATGAAAAATCAAGTGGATGCCATGCGCGGATTCAGTTCAGACTCCGGAATAGCACATTTCCTGAATTCTTCGCTGACAAAAGCAGAAATTCAACATGTAAAAGATGATGTGTTGAATAAACGCACAAAATTGCTGTATGTGGCACCTGAATCATTGGGAAAAGAAGAAAATATAGAATTTTTAAAAAAAGTGCAAATATCATTATATGCTATTGATGAAGCTCACTGTATCTCAGAATGGGGACACGATTTCAGGCCGGAGTACAGGCGTATTCGCCCTATTGTTAATAATTTAAGTGATTCGCCTATAATTGCACTCACAGCAACGGCAACTCCCAAGGTACAGCACGATATTCAGAAAAATCTGGATATGCTCGGTGCTAAGGTTTTTAAATCTTCTTTTCGTCGCGAGAATTTGTATTATGAAGTTCGGGATAAAAAAAATGCAACGGCTGACATTATTCGTTTTATCAAAAAAAATTCAGGGAAATCCGGTATTGTGTATTGCCTGAGTCGCAAAAAAGTGGAAGAACTTGCAGAAACCTTACAGGTGAATGGCATTAATGCTTTGGCTTATCATGCAGGGATGGACTCCCTTACCAGAACAGAAACGCAAGATAAGTTCCTGATGGAAGAAATTGATGTCATTGTGGCTACCATTGCTTTTGGAATGGGTATTGATAAACCAGATGTTCGCTTTGTTATCCATTACGATATTCCCAAAAGCCTTGAATCGTATTACCAGGAAACAGGTCGTGCCGGACGCGACGGTGGGGAAGGTAAATGCATTAGTTTTTACAGTTATAAGGATATTGAGAAACTTGAAAAATTTATGCAGGGCAAACCTGTGGCTGAACAGGAAATCGGCAAACAATTGCTTAATGAAACTGTTGCTTATGCTGAATCAAGTATCTGTCGTGTCAGACTGTTATTGAATTATTTTGGTGAACAGCTCAAAGAAGATTGTGGCTATTGCGATAATTGCCTGCATCCCAAAGAAAAATTTGAAGGTAAATTATATGTGCAAATTGCTCTCGAAGCCGTGATAACAGTTAAAGAGAGGTTTAAAGCAGAACACCTTGCCAATGTGTTGTCCGGTAAAACCAATGCCGCTATCTATGCATACAAACACGACAAATTGGATATTTTCGGCATGGGCAGAGACTATAAACCAAAATTCTGGAATTCTGTTTTCAGGCAAGCGTTGATAGCACATCTTATCAGAAAAGATATTGAGAATTATGGTCTGCTTAAATTAACCGATAAAGGAAGGGAATTTTTGGAAAATCCTTATGATTTTCCCTTGGTAAAAAACCATGATTACGATGAGACAGACTCCGATACTGAAATGGAAGGCTATGGTGGTTCCAGCGCATCTGACCAAGTGTTGTTTGCCATGTTGAAAGACCAGCGAAAAATCATGGCCAAAAAGATGGATTTACCACCTTATGTTATTTTCAGTGACCCATCATTGCAGGAAATGGCTACACAATATCCCATTACAGAAGAAGAGCTCATAAAAATATCCGGTGTAGGCGTGGGAAAAGCCAAAAAATACGGCAATACTTTTCTGGATGTCATTAAAAAACACGTCGATGAAAATAACATTGACAGGCCCCAGGACATGGTTGTGAAATCGGTGGTTAAGAAATCAGGTAATAAAGTGTATATCATCAAAAGCATTGATAAAAAAATGCCACTGGGTGACATTGCCGATGCAAGAGGACTGACCATGCTTGACCTTATTGAGGAAATTGAAGCGATTATCAATTCAGGTACAAAAATTAACATTGATTATTACCTGAATGAGATCATGGATGAAGAAAGGATTGAAGAGATCTATGATTATTTCCTGGAAGATTCTGAAACCGGAACTGTGGATGAGGCTCTTGAAGAATTTGAAGATGAGGATTATACGGAAGAAGAAATTCGCCTGGTACGCATAAAATTCATTTCTGCCGAAGCAAATTAACACCCCGGATGGTAGTAAACACGGATTTTAATATTTGTAACTACTCAGTGCTAAAATTAAAAAACCTTAACTAACCGGACGTCCTTTCCACGTAGATTTGGTAAAGTAGGCAAATAGATTGGTTGTTAATGTCCAGAAAGGATACAAGGCACTAAAAACAATGCTTTCCGTAAGTCGGAATGGGACACTGTATTTTGATGATACAAGATACATCAATAAATTATCATACAATATTTTAAATATCCATAGAAAAAGCAGACTTAAAAATGCCTGGTTGACAATTAAAACAGGAATGCTTATTAAAAACCCTATCTGGATAATTCCAAAAATAATCATGGTTAATTTACTGCTGCCAAAACGGTAATGTTTTGTTTTGCTCATCCATCGTGCACGTTGTTGTATTAACTTGTTCCATGATTCTGAAGCCTTGGTTTTTACAAGTGCTTCCTGTTCGGGGTTGAAAGCAATGGTAGCTTTATTTGTTTTTAAGGTTTCCATCAGAAAAATATCATCGCCTGAACTGACACTGTTTTTAAAAGGGTCTTGCAATGTGTTTAAAGTGTTGCGGTTGATTGCCATGTTGGCAGCGTTGCTTAATACCGGTATTCCAAGGCCCGCAGTTCCCATTGTTACAGCCAGCAAACTGAGTGATTCAACAGATTGCAATCGTCCCACAACAGATTTTCCGGTATGGATAACAGGCCCCAACAACAAATCTGCATGGTTATACATGGCTTGTGTTATCATGCAATTTACCCAGTTTGGGAACATGGCGCAATCTGCATCAGTGGTAAGGATATATTTATTATTGCTGTATTCAATTCCGGTAAGAAGCGCTTCTTTTTTCCCTTTTTTATCCGGTGACAGATGCAAAAGTGTTGCATTCAGATGGTGTTTGTTTATCGTTTCATTGATGATTTTATCTCCCCCATCTGTGGAATGGTCATCAATAAATATAACATGAAACAGGGAGGATGGATAGGTTTGATTTAACAGGTCATGTAAAAGCTTATTTATATTGTTTACTTCATCACGGAAAGGAATCACAACATCCACCTGCTCAGGGGTGTTGGGTGGCTGGTATTTTTTGTTTCCCTGGTACAACTTGATAATCCCTGCTGCCAGTAAGCTCAGGAAAGCAGTGTAAAACAGTATCAACAACAACACAAAAATCCACATTGGTTATAAATGTTTTTGTTTAATGATTTTTTGGTTTAACATAAATATTGCGCCTACCAGGGCAACAAAGAGAACGTTTATAACCCACAGCAAAACCGATGCCGAAATTACGGTGCTTATCTCGGTAGTAAAAGGTATGAAAAATATCCCGGTAAGGCTGCCACGCAAACCCGGTTCGCCGAGGGTGAAAATCGGCAACATGCTCATCAGAAAATATACATTGGCTGCTGCAACAAACACATGCTGTAAATCAATATCCAGCGCAAACATACGGCAAATTAAATAAAACTGACCGATAAAAACAGCATATCTGAGCATACTTAATACCAACAGGTAAAATAAATCTTTTTTATTCACATCAATTAGGTGATGCAGCTTATCCTTGTGGTTTTTCAAAAACCGAATCCGCACCAACAGTTTATAAATCCACGCCAGATTAAAATACAGCATTATGAGAATAATGGCAGTAATTATGGATAACAGGATGGGAAGATGAAATTTATCCGTTATAAGTTGGCCATTTGAACAGGTAAGTAAAAAAAACAAAAGCGCAGGAATGCCGGTAATGAGTGTTGTGGCAAATTGTGCATAACTTCCTATCAGACTAAGTACAGTTCCCTCGATTCTGTTTTTATGCTCAAGATATATGATGCGTCCTGCAAATTCCCCGGTGCGGTTTGGGGTAAACAAACCTATGCTGACCCCACTCATTACAGAGCAAAATGCTTTTAACCAACTGAAAGGCTGAAGGCGTTTTGCCAGGAATTGCCATTTTCCGGCTTCTATGCCCCAGTTAATCAGCATCATGAAAAAAATAGCGAACAAAAATTTACCGTTATTTGAAAAAGCATTTTTTACAGCCTCCCATACCTGATGAATGTCCTGTGAATTTTTAACCTGGAAATAAACGAGCAAATAAGCTCCGATGACAATCAGAATTTTGATTAAAAAGTCTGTGGTTTTTCGTGTCAGCATGCATTAAAGCTGCTTTCGGTTAATGATAGGCAGGCCCACTACGGATATCAGGCCAAGCACAATCAACATAATCGTTTGTATGCTATGTACAACCAGGGCGAAAAGTTTAGCATCGCCCTCAAGCACACCAAAAATCATCATGGTTTGTATGGTCATGAAATGCCATGCGCCCATGCCATTGGGGGAAGGGGCTACCATGCCAAAACTGCCGGCAACAAACACTACCAGGATTGATAGCATTTGCATCGACGGTATATCATCGAAAGCAGGCAGGCATAAATACAGCATAAAATAATAAGCAACAAAAATCAATACAGACAGGAGCACATAACGCCAGGTGTGTTTTAAGCGTGTGATGGTTTTGATGCCGGAGAAAAAGTTCCGGATAAAGTCACCAGTTTTTTTAAAAATCTTGTATTTATCAAGCCGGCCTTTGGCTATATAATATAGGGATATCAAAATAACAACAGAAGCAAGCACAAACAATATCCAAAAACCGGGGGAAAATAGAAAGCTTACATTTTCTTTGAACTCCGGATTGTCGCTTATGAACCCTGTCATTTCACTGCCCCTGGCAATAAGTGCTATGGCCGTAAGTATTACCAGCATTAGAAAATCTGTTCCCCTCTCTGTTACCATGGTTCCCAATACTTTTGAAAAAGGAAGCTTATCATATTTTGATACAATACCACTGCGGGTAATTTCACCAAGCCTGGGGATGGCCAGGTTGACAAAATACATGCTCAATACAGCAAAAAAAGTATTCAATAAGCGGGGTTTGTAATTGCCCATGGATTCCAGCAGTTGATTCCAGCGCATTGCCCTGAAAATATGGCTTAATAAAGCAACCAGCATTGCCGGAATAAACCACACCCATTTAATAGCTTTCATTTTATGAAAAAGAGCTGCAAAATCCTGGTCCTTGTAAACCAACCAGAACAACACTATTCCTATGCCAATAAAAAGCAGAAATTTAAGTGTATTTTTGATTTTTTTGTTCATCTTTATGACATTGAATGCAAATATATAATTATTTGCTATCTGTTTTGTAAAATTTACCCGTAATAATGTAACTATGGTAAAACCAAAAAAACATCTCGGCCAGCATTTTTTGACAGACCAGCACACTGCTGACAGAATAAGCAATGCATTGGAAAACAAACATGATTGTCCGGTGCTTGAAATCGGACCGGGGAAAGGGGTGCTCACCAGTAAATTAATGGATACTCACAATGATTTTTTTGCTGTCGAAACCGATGAGGAAGCAGTTGACTATTTGAATGATTTGTTTCCGCAGCTTGACAACCGGCTGATTAAAAAAGATTTCCTAACCTTAGATTTATCTGAAATAGCATCCGGAAAACTGTGTATCATTAGTAATTTGCCCTACAATATTTCAAGCCCGGTTTTGTTTAAGGTATTGGAAAACCGCAACCTCGTTGATGAAGCTGTGTTTATGATGCAGCGTGAGGTTGCCAGGCGAATAGCATCTCCCCATGGAACTAAAGTGTACGGTATTTTGAGTGTCTTGATACAGGCCTATTATGATGTAGAATACCTGTTTACCGTCAATGAAGGGGCATTTTTCCCCAGGCCCAAAGTAAAATCCGGGGTTGTCCGCCTAATAAGAAACACAGAAAAAGAACAGCCCGATGATTACAAATTTTTCAAACAACTTGTGAAAGCAGCCTTCAATCAACGCCGCAAAACCTTACGCAATTCCCTGAAAAGCATATTATCAACTTTCCCGGTGCAAGATGCCGCATGGCTGAGTTTAAGGCCGGAACAATGCAGTGTGCAGGATTTTATTGATATTGCACGGGAACTTGGCAGGTAATAGATAGTGCATCTTAAAACTATTGCATTTTAAAAATAACAAACTTCAAAAATTGTCCGGCGTAGTAAAGCTTGTCCGGCGAAGCAAGGCAGAGACGGAAAGAAGACGGACAGTGAAGACGGGACCGTGTCCGGCGTAGCAGAGCGAAGACGGATAAATTTATATCTATGTGCCTTCTATGACCTATCTTCCTATGTGGTTCAGAAGTCCGTGGATATTACTATCCTAATTTGAACCACATAGGAAGATAGGACACATAGGATTTCACATAGGATTTTTTGTAAGTACACTAAATTGGTCAAATACTGATGCTTCTTGTATTTCTGTTTTGGGAAATTATGCTTATATTTGTTTTTATGAAAAAGGTTTATATGTTTTTGATGTCAGCAATCCTGCCTCTCCGCAAGAAATTGCTTCTTTGATTCTTTCCGGTGGATTCGAAGCCATGCAGGTTTATGTTTCCGGCGATTATGCCTATGTAACCGATGATGCAAATAAATTTCATGTAATAGATGTCAGTAATCCTTCTTCTCCCGTAGAAACGGGTGACTTACAAATGACGTCACCTTCGGGTGCTATAACTTTTGGCAATAATATTTATGTTAAAGGAAACTATGCTTATGTAACTATACCTACTCCATCTACCGGATTAGTGATTGTAAATATTAGTAATCCGGAATCACCTGAAATTACAGGAATATACGAATCAGCTTCAAGATTTATGGAAGTTTCAATTGCCGGGCAGTATGCTTATGTGGTTGACGAAAGTAATGGATTACAGGTAATTGATGTCAGTGATCCGGCAAATCCTGTTCAGGTAGGATATTATTTTGATGTTTCTGGTTATGCTGAAAGTGTTTTTGTTGATGAAAATTACTGTTATTTGGATTTTGTGATTTCTTTTCATCAGAGGTATTTCCCCGTAATATACTTCACCGGGTACCATGAAGCCAAAAAGCCAATGAGCAGCACAGTGAAAAAGACAAGCACAAAATCAATGCCCCGTAAAATCACGGGATAGGCATCAATGATGAATGAACCGGAACCGCCAAGTTTGATGAGGCCGAATTCCATTTGTAACCAGCACAATACCGTGCCAATCAGCAGACCAAAAACAGCCCCTACTGCGGTAATCAGCCATCCTTCTATCAAAAAGATACGGCTAATGGTTTTGTTGTCGGTACCCAGGCTGCGTAAGGTATAGATGTCTTCTTTTTTATCCAGGATAAGCATGGTGAGTGATCCGATAACATTGAAAGAGGCAATGAGTAAAATAAAACTGAGAATCAAAAACACAGACCATTTTTCCGATGCCATGATTTTGTAAAACAGGGCGTGTTGTTCATGCCTGTCCTGAATGAGAAATTCATCACCGAGGGAGGTTTGCAATTCTGCTTTTACCTGCTGATCATCAGTATCCGGTTTTAATTTAACTTCTATGGATGTAAGTTCATTTTCGTACCCGAAAATATCACGGGCAAAATCAATCGGCACAATCACATATTGGTTGTCAAAATCCTGCTGAATTGAGAAATACCCGGCCACATAAATATGTTTTTGATTGATGGCATTGCTGGCGTCCATAAAACTGCCCGTAAAATGCGCATCGCGTTTTGGGACAAAACATTTTACCGGGGTATGCCTGTTGATGCCAAGCGACAGACTGTAAGCCACGCCTTGTCCGGCCACGGCAAGCGGAATGCCACTGTCATACAATTCAAACTTCCCGCTGGTAATCATCGTATCCACACCACTGACATGGATGTAATTGGAATCCACACCTTTGAGCCGGGCAATGAATTGCTGATCATCGTATTTCAGAAGGGCATTCTCTTCAATGATGTATGAAAATTCGCGGATGTCAGGATGTGATGTTAACACTGACCGGGTGCTTGAATCCGGGGTAAAGCTTTTTCCCTCGGCAGCTGTGATTTTCAAATCAGGATCAAATGCATGATACAGGTTTTGCAGCAAATCGTCAAAACCATTGAAAATTGACATGATCACTATCAATGCCATGGTGCCTACTCCAACGCCAATGACAGAAATGCCGCTGATGATGTTAATGACATTTCTGCGCTTTTTAGAAATCAAATACCGTTTGGCTATGTATAAGGGAAATCTCAATATCAACCATTTAAAAGTTTATCAATTTTTTCAATGTGATCCAGGCTGTCATCTTTGTAAAAATGCAGTTCCGGAACATTTTTCAATTGATGTCGAATTCGGTTCCCTAGTTCATAACGTACCTTTTTTACGTTAAAATTCAGCAATTCAATGATTTCATCAGCTTTTGAAGAGGGAAATACGGAAATGTAAATTTTTGCAATCGACAAGTCTTTGGTAATACGAACTATCGTAACTGTAACCATCGCAGAGCCAAACCATGCTTTACCATGCTTCACAAAAATCTCACTGATATCTTTTTGAATCAGTTTTGATACTTTATTTTGGCGTTCTGTAAACATAGATGTCAAAAATAATAAAACAAGTTAACAATACAGGGGATTGGGATTATTTATTTAGATTATAACATTTTTATCTGACTGTTTATTTGGGCGCCCCCCTTCGGGTCGGTCTCCGGCTTATAGCCGTAAGCTGCTCTGCAGGTGCTGTTAAATAAAGTATGGGCAGGGAGCTCCGCTTGTCGCTCCTGCCCATACACAGCACCAATGCATCGCAGCATACGGGCTGCCAGCCTACGCCCTGGCGCATGTACCGATTTTCAGGATGTAATACACATGGAACTTAGATTTGTAGTAATGTAGTAAATTCAGAAAAACAAAGATTATTTTGTAAAAATCAAAAGACCAATTTTTATTTTTTCTAAAAATATTATTGTATCTTAGTACAAAATAAGCCCGGTAATATTATAATGTTAGCCGATTATGTCTGCAAAAAAAATTAATAATGCCGGAAACATGCACTGCAATGTATTGTGCTATTTTAAACAAACCCAGCCGAAGTAAGCACTCGAATCTGGTAACATGATTGTATAAATAATGCATGAAAAGTAGTAATATCAAAATCAAAACCCCGACGTTAGGAGTGATATGATTGTAACACAAGACATAGAAAGAAAAACATCAACCCCGAAGGGGTAAAAAAAGCGGAGCAAAACAGAACATCAAAACCCCGAAGGGGTGATATTATTGTAAAAACCAAGAACAGTGAGAATGAAACAAACCCCGAAGGGGTGACACAAACAATGAACTATAACTCTAAAAACAAAAAATTATTCCCGGAACCTACACCCAACTATACATCCAGATCGTGTTTGCTGTACGTGGCCGCGAAAACCTGATATCCAAGTCCTGGCGAGCCGACCTGCACAAGTACATCGCAGGAATCATCATCAATAAAGGCCACAAATCCATCATTTTTGAACGAATTTAAGATAGATTACAATAAAAAATATTTGTTTGAGTGGTACGAATAGAACTGTGTCACCCCGTCGGGGTTCGGTAAGTGGATTGTACACATGCAGTGTTACAATCATGTCACCCCTTCGGGGTTGGAAATAAAGCAAGTTTTATCAAAAACACTCGATTTATCAAGTACTGTAAGGATAGAATGTGTCTATAAGAATAGCTTTGTCTGTGGTGATATCTGAGGACAAAATTGTTTGCAATTTTAAAAAGAGAAAGCAAGGAAAACAAAAAACAACTCTTTTTAGAAACCAATTTCCATGCACTACAAACAACATTACTTTGATAAATTGTGTATATTTATGAACATAAAAACCCGAAGGGGTAACATGATTGTAACACAAGTCATATCAAGTCAAATACAACCCCGAAGGGGTGACATTATTGTAAAAAGACATAGCAAAATCAAACATAACCCCGAAGGGGTGACACAAAAACAAAATTGGTATCAAGTCACTTCTGGCTTTTCAGATATCTGACGATATCGGCTTCAAGTGAATAATCCGGGCTTTCTACAATACGGCCTACTTCAATTCCATCAATACATACAACAATGGTGGGAACAAACTCAATGTCATCAGTTATTGTTTTGGGTGCCGATATTTGTAACTGCTCAGTGCTAAAATTAAAAAAGACTTAACTATTCAGACGCATT
>JAYENB010000136.1:0-15687 GCA_034721855.1 Bacteroidota bacterium | reverse complement strand
GACACTACTTAGCGGTCTGATGTTCCATCCTGAGCAGATCATTGAGTTCTTTCACAGGATTAAATGTAATTGACGGCACTTCCACAAAAATGGTAATCCATTTGCCCATGCCACCATTCCATAAGCCTGGCATTTCATAGGATTTGATTGGCTTTCCTTCGTGAGATTTTTCAATGACCATGCCGGATTTATCATCGCGGTAATTCAGTAAATTAAATTTCTTCCCCTTATAATCCCTCGTGCTACAGACGATGTCAACGGGATTAAAGTGGGTGGATGATTCAAACATTTCAACTTTTTTCTCATCATCCAGGTTAATTTGATTTTTCTCAACAATTTGCAGTGATTGCCTTCCTTTCTTTTCATTCACCCAAAACGGACCTCCTCCCGGTTCACTCGAATTGGGAACCATACCACACACCCGGATAGGCCTGTTCAGATACAGTTTTAATTCTGCCACGGCTTTGGCCTTGTCTGATTCTGAACATGCGTAGTGCAATTTGTTTTCAACAAAATCCAGGATTTTCTTCCATTCTTTTTCTGATGGCAGGGTTTTTTTATTTAGTTTTTTCAGAATACCGAAAATTTCATTCCGGTAATGAAACAACACACCGCCAATGAATTTTTTATGCCTGACAGTTTCATGTTTTATCGTATCGGGAGCCACATTATCAATGTTTTTAATAAAAATCATGTCAGAATCAATACTGTTGAGATTATAAATAAGAGCTCCATGTCCACCTGGACGTAAAACAGGCCGGTTGTCTTTATCGCGCAGAAGCTTATTCTTATCAGTCAGGGCTATACTGCTGGTTGATTCTGACTGTTCAGAAAATTCCAGATTAAATTTGACATCCTTTGCATCGAAAAAATGTTTCATTGCATGCTTAAACCTTTTTTCAAACATGGATTTGAATTTATCCTGAATGGTCATGTGGATATAAATTTCATTGTCTTTTGAGAGGCAATACATTTTCCCTTCCACCAAATGTTCTTCAAAAGCTGTCCTGGCATGACCGGGATATTTGTGAAACAACACAAGCCCTTTTGGTATGTTCCTGTAATTTAAGCCACGTTTGCTCAGGATCATCCGGGCTACCTTGTTGTACTCATTTTTCCGCAAGATACGTTCAAGGTTCTGTCCACGTCGGAAAAAACGCTTGAACAATTCAGGATAAAAAGCAAATTTTTCAAGGTTTTCAAACGTTTTTTTCAAACTGTAAAAATCCTTTCCCGAACTCACCTCAATAAACTCCTCCATGTTCCCTTTATAATGATCACGTAAATAGGCCAGGCGTTTAAACATTCTTGTGGCTGCACCGGATGCCGGCACAAATTTAGTGACTTTTAAATGGGGGGTTTTATCTTCGTATAATTTGACAAAATCATTGATTTCATCCTCGGTGGGAACAAAAACACCATCCTCTGCGGTTGCAGGACGGTTTACATTTAGATACTTTTTTCCTGCTTTGATTTCTACAACTTGTTTTTTCAGGCGATTAGGATCAATATCTTTATCTTTTAGGAATTTAATATCTTTTTTTGTAAACATACAACACAATGCTTTGGTTTCAATGAGCGAAATTAAGGATTTTTTTTAGCTACCAACAAATAATACATTATTTATTTGATGAAAGTAATTCATGGACGAAATCAGGCACTATTGTCTTTTTCTTTGATATTCTGGCATTTACACAAAAACTTATGCCAACCATGAATGAATATCAATCCTGATAAAAGTTCCTGTTACATTATGGATTTAACAGCATTCTGTAATGTTTCGGGACATCGTGTGGGGCGCATGGTTTCAGCATTAACTGAGGCCAGCGTTACATTGGCTTCATTTAAAAGGCCTTTTTCTTCATGATATACAGATTGCTTAAACAAAAGGCGTACCCTGGGGACTTCTACTATAGCAGTCTTGATAATAAGCTTATCGTTAAGCTGAGCCGGAATTAAATATTGCATATGGACCGAAATTGCAGGAAAAATGACACCATGTTTTCGCATGCTTTCTTCCGGCATATTTAATGCCCTCAGATAAGCATCCCTACCCATCTCATAAAATCGCAAGTAGTTGGCATAATAAACGATGCCCATCGCATCGGTATCTGCATAATAAACACGGCATGTAATATCAACGGTTTTCATCTGTTAAAATTCATGTTCGTTTCATAATGCTGATTTTAAAGCTTTATATATCTTCAGACTTATCCATGCATCAGTAGCAGCATAAATGATCTGTGGTTTTGATAATATCCTGGCTTCCCAGTTTGTCAACCTTTGAGATTTTGACAATCGCATGTGAAAAAGCATAGCGGTAAGTTTTCTGAGGCTTTTTACTTTCAACCCTGCTTCTTCAGCCATATCCTGGATATCAATAAAACCTGCAGCCTGAAAATCATGCATTTTCCGGAGGGCTTTGATATCATCGTGAACAGCGGCACCTGCTTTAACAATATGGCTGGATAATAAAATATCTATCACTGATTTTGACAAGGGCCTTTGATTCATTCGGAATAAAAACGCTTTTTCATCAGAAGCCAACTGAAGCAATGCCACTTTATTTTGGTTAGCCATGCCTTTTTGAAACGATGGCTTCGTTTCTGTATCAAAACCAATGACATCAAATTGCGATAAATACTCAACAGCTTCCTGCTCCTGTTTATCATTGGTTACAACAAAAATATCACCCGAAAAAGAAATCTTTGGCAATTTCCGGATGTTGCTTTTATCTATTTCATCAATGTTAAAATTATTCATTCCTTGGTTTACTGTTGTTAAAATCTTCACTCACAATCAGCCTGTGAATCTGTTCTGTCAACATTAGTGTTCTCAACCCCCAATGTTGCTCAAAATTGTATTTACACTCCCATACAGCATCATTACGAATCTGTTCGTCACCATCCCTGTACTGAGCCATAAAGTTACCAATATCCTGGTATATATCGGCAAACAATTCCGATAATTCAATATGAAAATAGTCTTCCGTGTTCATTAGAAAATTGTCTTCCAAATGAATGGTAGCATCAAAATCGCCCAACTTTTCGTTCAGACTGGCTTTGATATATTCGTAATGCTCAGGGGTCACATAATGTTCCAATTCTCCCTGCAATTCATTTTCAACTGAAGGAAGATGGCAGGCTTTGGCATACAATTGAGGCAACATGTACTGACATTGCAATAAAAAGCTTTCAGATGACATTCCGGAAGCTGATTCCATAAGCTCTACCATTTCTTTGGTGGCTTCCACAAACGCTAAAATTTGTTGTTTGTTCTCCATCCTGATAATTTTTTACAAAGGTGTAAAAAAGATAAGATTTTCACGATATTTTTACTCGTAAAATTTGCATTTACTAATTGAACTTAAGAATAACACCTGTTCCACAATAACATTTTCAGATGTATCGATCTTTTTGTATTTTTAAGCATTAATAAAAAACTAAACAACATGAAACATATTTCAACGATAATTTTTATTACGATTTTTTTATGCATGACAGCACAAGCACAGGTAAAACAAGCACATGTTGATGAAAACGGAAAAGTTTATACAACAGAAATTCCCCACGTTCAATTTTCAAAAAACACAACCGATAAACAACCCGAACCATGGCCAAAATCATTTCTTCCGGATCAAAATTTTAAAAATTTCCGCGGCGTTTGCCTCGAAGATATCAATGATGATGGAAAAGATGAAATAATCACAGGCATCAGGGATACGATTTATGCATTTAGCGGAGATGGAACATGCCTGTGGAAACATAAGCTTTCCGGTACAGCTATTTATCCGCCATCAGCGGCAGATGTTGACAGGGACGGAGATATTGAAATTTTCCTAAACACAGGCGGGCTTAGCGGTCCAAGGGTATATGGATTTGATCATGATGGGAATATATTATCCGGATGGCCGATGAATTTCAATGACAACTGGATGATTTGCGCTCCGGCACTGGCCAATGTAGATGCTAATCCTGACCTGGAAATCATTACTGCTGAACGCGATACCCCCGGGAAATTGCATGTACTTCACCATGACGGCAGTGAAATGGACGGATGGCCTGTTGCTTTGGATGGATACCCTGCCGTAACACCCACGGTTGGAAGGTTTTCAGGTGATATATCCGGAGATTGGAGCAACCGCATTATCATGTGTTCAACTAGTGCCATGTTTGTTTTTAAATCTGATGGCAGTATATGTGACGGGTTTCCGTTGGTGCGCCCCGGTGTTAAATATTCTTACCAATCCCCCTTGTTGATCCAAAGCAAAACGGCAGAAAAAGGGCTTGATTTTGACCAGTTTTACATCCTTGGTGCCAATCATGGTGACAGCGCTTCATTTTTTACTCTGGATACCGCAGGAAACATGGTTAACGGATACCCTGTAATGACAACAGATACCAGCTGGACTTACGGGGCCCCCTCAATTGTTTATAAGGAAGGAACAACAGGCGTTTGGTTGAATGGACAACCGGGAGCCAGTGGTGATAGCCTTTATCCCGGTATTTATTATGACAATTTTTGGAATCAGGGATTTATTGAACGTTATGATGGCCTTGAAGGATTCATTACGTCTGCACCAAAAAACAGCCCGGATGATTTCTTTGTATTTACTGGTAGTAATATGAGAACCACTGACGGATACGGTTTTGTACATGCTTATGACTTACACAGTGATGATCCCGGATTTTCGATGGAAGCATTACCTGGTTATCCTCTCATGGTTAAGGGCTTCACATTTATGAATGGTATTAATATTGGAAACATTGATGATGATGACTACCCGGAACTTGTTGTGTTGAGTTACGATTCAAACGCTAGCATTGAAGATTCAACCTATATCAATGTGTTTGATTTTGACGAAACCACCTACGATAGCAATTATACCAATGGCACGTACAAGGGAAGCAATACGCGCTCAGGATACCATTATTGGATTAACAGTAACATTGATGCACAACCTCATAACAAGGAACTCTCTCTTTATCCCAATCCTACTGATGATCATATTTACATTGATGGATGCCATTTAAAGAAATATTGTATTTACAGCACCGATGGCCGTATAGTTCAAAGGGATATTAACCATACCGGAAGCCACATTTCTATACATGAGCTTGATAACGGATATTATATTCTAAAAGGCATTACCGAGACCGGGGAATTTGTTACTACCCGTTTTGTAAAGCAATAATAATAAACGTTTCGCAAATAAAATCATTTAAAAATATTTAGATGAAGATGCAGGATTTTTACTGACATTTTGATTGCTACTTGAAACACAGGCTTTCTGCTCACCCAAACTTAGCCATTGAATTTATTACGGATGATCCCCATAATACCTTACCATTCTGGAAAGTATGCGCTGACACACGGGGCAAAAATCAGCATCAATGGATTTCATCAGGCAGGTGCGGTAAGGCCGGTACATCCCTTTTGACAGGTAACGTCCGCCTTCAAAAGCCCCTACCACATTGTTGTATTTCCCGGTATCAGGTGTAGGTACGGGCACGGTATCGTGTATCATATCCTCCCATTTATCATGAAAATCCGCCAGTGTAGTGACATTAGGTTCGATGGGTTCGTATTTAACATCAGGATGGTTTACATACGCTGTGGATGAGGTATAATATTCATCAGCTAATCCACCAAACGCATGGCCGAATTCATGCAAAAACACGTTGAGCGACATTACATTCCCGGCGCTCACCACCGAAAAATGATTGAATACTCCACCACCGCCGTATTTTTCTGAATTGACCAAAACCACCACCTGATCATGCGGAACAGCAGCTATTATATCCGCCAGCTTATGATATGCCATGGTAGTAAGATAACGTTCACTTCCAAAAGTATAAAATTGGGCATCTGCAACGGTTTGTTTCCAAATGCCCTGACCCGGCAAATCACAACCGCTCTCAGGTGATACCGCTTTAACAATCCGGAAAGCAATGGCATCATCAAATTCATCAAAAGGGGGTGTTTTTAGAAAAAACCGTGCAAACTTATGCGCATCGTTTTCAAAATCATCCATTTGTTCCTGCGTATAGCCTTCTGCAACAATGGCAATATCAAGCTGTACGGCAGGCTTATCTTTTCCATAAATCAACTCAAATTCGTACTCATCGGGATAATCTGTTTGATACCAATCAGCATTAGGGTCAAAATCCTTCTCCCAGCATTTTTGCAAGTTCAGCGCTTCATCCCTTTGAAAAATTTCAATATGTACCTTTTCTTTGGGGAAAGGCAAAAACCGGCTTTCCTGAAAAATGCGCTTGCCTTCATTCACCAATTCTGTGTCCTGCCATTCTTCAAACAAGGTGTTGAAAGCCTTTGCAAAAATAGTTTTTCCGCCAGCAGATTTCATTTTTATGACATAACTGCCATGTAAAAAAGGAGAAATGGTTTGATGTGATCCGGCGTACACAGGTTCCTGAATCATGTTTTTCAGGCTGAAGAACTCTTCAGTAGCGGTACCCCCGTGATACATGTCCAATCGCAATGCTTTTTCCGTAAAATGTGTATTGTAATCAATGTGTTGCGCTGAGAGACCATTGCACAGACATAATATGACCACGAAAAAAATACCTGTTTTTGTTTTCATTTTATGAATGTATATCTTTACAGAGGTAAAAATACAAATATTCTGACTTATGCCAAAAGAAAACCTTGGAATCGCCATTGAAAAAATGCTAATGAACTGGGGCATTGGCTATGAAACAGCCGAAATCATTGCGGTGCTTATCATTCTTATACTTATCACACTGGTTGCCTGGTTGTTTGATTTTCTAACCCGTCATGTCCTTCTGGGGTCATTGAGAAAAGTGGTACGCAAAACAAAAACCAAAGTGGATGATATTTTGCTGGAAAAAAAACTGTTTAAGCGCATCGCTCACTTTGCCCCGGCTATCTTGGTTTATTATACCATAGACTATGCTTTTCCGGATGTTGAAGTGCTTATTTCTATCATTGAAAAAGGCGCCCAGATATACATGATCGTCATCAGTATCATGGTGATCAATGCATTCCTTAACGGGTTGAATGAAATATATGATATGACCACAGGGAAAGAACGTGGTACCAGCATAAAAAGCTATGTTCAGGTCATCAAAATCATCACGTACGCTGTATTTATTGTCGCTATGTTATCTGTACTGCTGAACATCAAAGTGGGGGCAATATTTGCCAGTATCGGCGCCATCACGGCAGTTTTGATGTTGATTTTCAAGGACAGCATTCTGGGACTTGTGGCCGGTATTCAATTATCAGCCAATGATATGGTACGCATTGGCGACTGGATATCTATGCCGACACACAATGCTGACGGAACGATAATTGAAATCACACTCAATACGGTAAAAGTACAAAACTGGGATAAAACCATTGCCAACATACCCACTTATGCTTTAGTATCACAAGCCTTTAACAACTGGCGAGGCATGGAGGAATCAGGTGGCAGGCGCATATCACGGTCACTCAACCTTGACATAAACTCCATTCATTATTGCAGTGATGAAGAACTTAAACAAATGGAAAAAATTCCGGGTGTGCGCGATATCATTGCATTGCTGAAGAAAAACAATGAACCACTTACAAACTCAGCCATATACCGCAGACACCTGCTTGAGTACATGATTGGCAACAAAGACATTTACGATTCAATGATTTGTATGGTCAGGTACCTTGAGCCAACAAGCAAAGGGATTCCGCTGCAACTTTATACCTTTAGCAAAATACAATCGTGGGTTGATTATGAACAGGTACAGGCACGCCTTTTCGACCATGCCATGTCTGTGGTGCACAAATTCAATTTGCGGGTGTTCCAAGAACTATCGGGTATGGATATCAGGGCACTGAAAGGATTAGGTTATTGATTTTTTTTTGATGTGAGGGTAATGGGGGTAGATGTGGTAGAATTTCGTGCCATCAATAGGCTTCGTTGTTGCAATTAGATGTTATTCTTTCAGAATTTCTTCTATCCGTTCTATAAATGCTTTTGTTTGAGGATATAGTCGTAAAACTGTCTCTTCGTCATAATCATAGAAATTGTTGTAATCCCCTTTATTTCTTTTCTCAATGTGCGTACAGACTTCTTCAATGGTTTCCCGTGCACGTGTAATTCGGTACTTTATGTAGTCTTCTTCTTTATAGTAATTCATAACAATTTTCCTTCCTGTATTAAATTTTGATAAAAAGGTGTTACTTTATATTTTGTATGCCATTCCTTTTCTGAGTAAATCACCGGACTAATCACTTCGCCGGTATCAAATTCGAGGTCATATAATGGGTAGGTGATACGTTGTTCAATATCAAGTGTAATATTGTCCCTGTTCAGCAAAATCAACAAATCCCAGTCAGAATTATCATTTGCTGTACCTTTAACTCTGGAACCATATAAATATATTTTTGCCGAAGGGGCTTGCTCCCTGACAATTTATATTATGCGTTTCAATATGTTATTGTCAGATTTTTCCATATATCAAATATTAATAATGTTTTCGATATGTTAATCTTTAGCAAAACCTACACTTTTTTCGGTTTACTGCAAATATAAAAATAATATTTTGGTTCTGGAAAATGATTTTTTTTGCTAATATAATATTTCCATTAAATTTGCATTAGAAACTGATATGAAATTTATACCATGAAAAAACATTACTATATATCTCTATTTTTTGTTTTTATCGGCATTATATCTAACGCTCAACCTATTTTAGATTATAATAATAATAATTCAATTTCAATTTCTCAGAACTCCACAGGAGGAAGTTTTGAAATTTTAACAGATAATTTGGAAAAAGTTGAGGTTTTTAATATCCATGGTCAGGTAATATTAAAAACAAATCAGAATAAAATAAATATAGAAAAACAGCCTGCAGGTTTATTTTTTATCAGAATATCAACAGACGGGCAAACAATAACGAAAAAGATAATAAAAGAATAGTTATTAGAAGAACATTACTATGCAGTTTATCTTACTGCTTGCCTGGCATTTGCGCGAGGGCGTAGCCGGATATCCTGCCATGCAGGGCGGCTTTGTATGTTGCAACATCCGGCAGAGCGAGCGGAGTAAGCTCCTGTCGGGGATTGCAAATACAGCCGCCATGAATGGCAGATAGAAGGCGAAGACCGACCCTTATTTGTTTCTTTTATAAACAGAAGACCTTTTCTAAAGTTGAGCCCAGTCTAAAAAGGCATTGCTTTAGAAAAGGTTGGTAATAGTTACAAAAGAACAAATAAGGGGCGCGCCCAAATAATCATCTACTTATCAGTATCTTCTGCCTGCGAACCCTGGTTTTGATGGATACGCGACTTTGTGTATTTGTCATCCTTAATCAACACAGAAAAGATGAACAGGACAACAACAGAAGACACAAATATCACAAAGAGTGATGTCAGTGAACGTTTCAATATATCTTCCATGTTTATCACATCCCATATCCCGAGAATAGCCAGGATGGTCATGACAACAGTAATAAACACCAGGAGGTAAGCAGTGATTCTCTTTAAATTGTTCATAGCGTATGTTTTTTTAGTGTCATTATTAATTCTTTTACAGATTTACAGTGGATTTGAGAGTCTTTAGCGCACACTTTCCAAACCACTTTTTCATCATGCATTTTGATTATAACGTTTGTATCCCCTGTTTTGTTACAATCAACAGAAAATCCGTAACGGTCAAGGGCATGAGTTGTCCATGTGTGATAAATCTGAGCTTTTGTGTTATCCATTTTCTGGTCAGATTTCACGCATACTGATACAGCATTGTTTACCGGTATTATAAACTTCCCGGTCAGTTTATCAAACACAATATTTTGAGACGAAACCAAGGTATCAATTTCGCCAGTTAACACCATATCTTCGGGGAGTCCACTGATGATGCTGTTCTGATTAATCATCCATAAAACATCGGTATGGTTGAGCATGATTTCGAGATCGTGAGTGGAAAAAATGATGCATTTACCAAAAACAGCAGCCTGCCTGCTCAATAATTTCATAAGCTCATAGCGGTTTTTAATGTCAAGGTGAGCAGCTGGTTCATCAAGGATCACAAGGGGCGTATCCTGTGCCAGCGCACGGGCAATCATCACGCGTTGCTTTTCACCGTCACTGATCTCTCCTATCCGCCGTCTGGCCAAATGATCCACCTGCATCTGGTTCATGGCCCTTTGTTGTTTGATTTTGTCTTCCTGTGTTATCCGGCTGAGTAAACCACCATAAGGATACCGCCCGTATGCGACCAGTTCATGCACATAGAGGTTTGATGGCAAACTGGCATTGGCAGCCACAAAGCTCACAAGCTGTGCTTTTTTACGGGGAACCATGGTGGCAGGATTTTGTCCCATAATGTTCAATTCACCGCTTAATGCAGGCATCAAGCCCATCAGTGTTTTCAGGAGGGTGCTTTTTCCTGTGCCGTTTGGTCCTGTGAGGGCAATTACCTGGGAAGAACCAGCATGCAGACTGAGTTTTTCCAGCAACGGAATATTACCATATCCAACCGACAGGTTTTCAGCACTGAGGTATGTGTTTTCATCATGCATCATTGGAAAAAGCTTTTACGTTTACTCAGTATCAACCACAGGATAAAAGGAATACCAACCAGCGAAGTAATGGAGTTTATAGGCAAAACAGCATTACTAGGGCCAAAATTACTGAGCATATCGGAAAACAGCATCACCCCTGCCCCGGCTATTATACTCGCCGGCACAAGCCATCTGTGGTCGGAGCAGCGGAAAATACTGCGTACAAGATGGGGCACAGCAATGCCAATAAAACCGATGGGCCCGCAAAAAGCGGTGATGCTCCCTGCCAGCAAAGACACACAAACAAATATCACAATGCGGGTGACCAGAATAGGGGTCCCCATGGCGCGGGCATTTTCTTCTCCAAGCAACAAAATGTTTAAGTGTTTTGACATTACCCATGCCATCACAAGCCCCGCCAGGATAAGCGGTACAAGTAACCGCAGGTCGTTTGGGGAAACACCACGCAGGCTGCCCATGGTCCACAGCACATACAGTTTCAGGTCACTTGCCTGGCTCAGGTATTGCAGCAGTCCGACAATGGCAGATATCACAGCACCAATAAGCACACCCAGGATAAGCAGTGTCATGATGTCTTTCTGGCGTATGGAGATGAGGGATATGAGCAGCATTATGAGGCCTGCACCTACAGCACCTGCAATTACCAGCCACAAACTTCCGGCACCGGATGCAAGGATTGAACCACCGCCAACAACGCCTGCCCCAAGCACAACCAAGGCAACACCCAGGCTGGCACCAGAGCTGATACCAAGAATGTATGGTCCGGCCAGCGGATTTCTGAACAAGGTCTGCATCAGCAATCCACTCACAGACAATGCAGCTCCGGCAAGGACGGCTGTAATTACACGGGGCAACCGGAAAAGCTTAAATGCACTGTACCAACTTTCCTGAACATCTGCCTTACCGGATACCCATGCCATGACATTATGAAAACCAATGTCAGTGCTGCCTGTAAGCAAATCGGCAATTAAAAGCCACAAGGCCATCAAAAGGATTATGACGAAAAACAAATATGGATACCTTGTATTACTCATGGGATCAGAGGTTTATAATACATCAACGAATCGGTTATTTCCGCTTCAGGATAAAACACCTGTATCAGGTCAGACAAAACGCGGTCAGGATACACAACGGCAGATTCAAAAAAATCATTCCCTCTGCCCGATTGCCGGCGGTTGTTGTTATATACCTTCAAGTTTGAAATATCGTTGAAAGAAACCAACCTGCGATCGGCATTGAATACTTCTGTATATGTATCTGCATCGCCTGAATGTATCCACACATCAGCATTATTTGCACGCTGGTATACTAGTTCAATATCCACAGCATGACTTTCTGTACCCTCATAATCAGCAAACAGATAATCCCCCCCGGCATCTTCAATAAGCTGAGCAAGGTATGAATCGCCGCCCGGCACCCACCAGACACCTTGCCATGGCACATTGGTCAGCACTTTCGGCTTATTTGCCTGTGTTGGTATCATATTTTTTAATGAATCATAACGGACAGAAATACTGTCAATCATATGGTCAGCCAATGGGATTTTATCATAAAAACAAGCAAAAAACCGCAGCCATTCCATTTTTGCCATGGGTGTTTGTTCAAGGTAGTCACCTACCAGCACCACCGGGATACCCAGTTCTTCAAGCTGCCTCAGCGGCCGCAATTCAGAAGCCTGGATGACATAAGCAAACACCACATCCGGTTTGAGGGCAATTATTTTTTCAAGGTTCAGGTTTTCAGAAAAACCTATATCCTGAATTTCCCCAGCACTTACCTTATTCTTTACCGCTTTACTGTAAACAAAATCCGTACTTGTAAGGCCAGATACTGAGCTTAATTCACCAAGTGCTTCAAGGTAAGCGATGTGCGTTGTTGACATGCATACCACATTATCTACGGGTATTTTTATGGAGTTTTGTTTTTCTTCCCTGCTCAGCGAATACGTAAAATTCTCATCCGTAGCCTGCTGCCAGGGACGCATAACCTGTATGCTGTACCCATTATCTGTTTCACTCATTTCAAAACCTGAAGCGTATGCATTTTCTACAGTTTTCCCCTGCGTATCGTCCTGGGTTCTCTGGTTATTAGAACAGGCAACACACACAAACACTACAATCAATATGGTGCAGCACAAGCGATGATTTTTCATGAACAACAAAATAAACAAAAGAAATTGAATAAATGAGGCCCCCCGGCATTTTTTTGTTTGCAGCATTTGTACTAAGGCATTGTTACAAAATAACCTGAACATTTAAGTTCGTTCTTTTTGCTTTTTACTTCGTTATAAAAACTTTAAATAAACTGTGGCTATTCGCAGTTTTTATGCCTTAAATAACTTCGCCTATTCTGTTAACTTTATTTCGTAACAACACCTAAGGACATGTAAGAAAGATTAGTACCTTAAATTTTATTTTCTGACATATTTTGGCAGAAAATAAAATCCTAACAGTTTGGTAAGAAAATGTTTTGGTAATTAATAAATTTGAAAATTTGATATTGTTTAATATTTAAAAATTAGGATTTAGGATTTTTAGTTTACCCCGTTGGTTATTCAACCTACGAGGTTTATCTGGATTAGGATTTACCGGTTCAAGATGGCATTTTTTTAAACCCTACCAACCTGTCACTATAAATGTCAAGGGAAAAGTTGAAATGTTCCGCTATGTACCTTAAGGTTTTTTCGGTATAAATAAAGATGTGTGTCGGGTCATTCCTGTAATACCAACGACTGAAATCAATTCTGCCGTTGTAAATGTGTGTCATGATAATTATCCATCCGTTTGGGTTGAGCAATGCCCTGAGTTTTTGTATTTCGTGTTTTGGTTGATGAAAGTGCTCAAACACTTCACAACTGCAAATAAAATCGTATCGGTAATTCAAATAACGTTCATCGGGATAAAAAAACGGATCGTATCGCGTTACTTGATAAGATTTGTCTTCCAGCATTTTAGCTATTACCGGCCCGGTACCACATCCATAATCCAATCCTGTATTAGCTGGTGTAAAATTTTCCAAAACAATATCGACAAGCGGCCTGACAAATTGTTGATAATGAGTATCGTTAACATCATTGTTGTGCTCCTCGTACCTGGCCTTTTCTTCTGTTGGTTTTATGTAAAAAGCCTTGTCTTTCACATAAGCACCACAGCGTGAACACACAAAATATTCATTGTCTGCTTTTATTTTTAATTCATTATGACACAACGGACACAGCATGCATGTTAATTAAAAATGTATGCATTGATTTTGAAACTCAACACCCACTTACCAAACAATCAACATAACGATTATCCGGCATGAGCAGATGATTCTCGCTATCTATCCACAATTTTACAAACGGATATTCACTCCAAAAGTACCATATCCAAAAGCATGACGGCCACCTTCGAAGAACAAGCCAATATTATTAGAAAGCATGTATTTAAAGCCCAGGAAAGATCCAACGGTAAATGAAGAGGAATTATCATAATAATCATTCATGTAAGGATCAGAAGAATGGTATGTGTGCATTTCAAACGCAGCAAATAAAGTTAAGTAAAAATCAAATTTCGTTTCATCCACACCGAGGTCCAGATGCTCATTAAGCAAAGACAGGTAGTGAAAAGAAGCACGAGGCGCAAAAGTCAGGTAAGTCCAGGAGTATGTGTATGGAGATCCCTCATACGAATAATCATATTTCCACCTTGCATACCCTACCATGGCACCAGCACTGATGTATTCATGGAAACCATATTCAAGAGCAAGGGTAACCGGTACGGTAAAACTTCTACTTCCGGCATATCCATAACCATAGGTTCCCAGAGATATCCCTGCATTAAAGTTAATATCGCCTACATCATAAGCAGGCATCCCTGTCTGATCATTTTTTTCACTTTCTGCGTCACTATCTTGTGCAGCTAATCCTAAGCTTAAAAAGGCCAGCATTGAAATCAAAATAATAATTTTCTTAATCATACATTTAAATTTTCAGGTTAATTTTATCTCTAATTACAGTTCTTGATTGATTACCAATCTTGTTGCAAAGATAATTCATATCGTTAAAACAACAAAGTATATATTAACAAATTTTTAAGCAAGGGCACACAACAAAAAACAAAATAAGATGTTTAATTTGTGTTGTTGTTGGTTATTGTTCAGCAACAATAATTAATAATGGTTAAGTTTAGTTTTAATGGTTTTCCAGGCATCTCTCCCTACTTCACAGAGATGCCTGGTTTTTTTATGGGTGCTGACAGAATATTATTTTTTGAGCTAACCAGCCGCAGGTTGTTCATTTCATGCACACGTGCAGCGTAATCATGCTGCTATCATTGTTTCAATGGGTGACCTGCAAAATGCTGGAGGTGATATTGTATTTGTGCTTTTGTCACGATTTTTGCTTGCTGCGCCGCAAAAATCCCGCCAAAAGGGCATTATGGGTGTTTGTAAACCCCCGGATTATGGTCGGTAAACCTCCCTTATCCGGGGTTACTCGTATTCGACCCGTTTCGACTAAGCTCAACGCATCGTGTTCGGGGTCTATGGATGGTGCGGTATCAGGAGGTTTCAGTGTACCCACGGGTTCCTTATTCCGTCTTTGTTTTACCAATCCGGACAAGTTCACACAGAGTTTTCTCACTACACCCATGGTTACAACGTTGTCACCCACGTCGAGTGCCTCAGTGCACCGCCTTCGGGGTTATTATAGTATCACACACTTCGATGGCCTTACTGCGGATGGACTCAGCACATCGCCGTGCAACCCACTTCGGGGTTTTAGTGCTACCTTACCACCGGCAATTCGGTGGCTGAGGGTTCCAGCGGTAGCCGAAATGTCTCGAAGCCACCGGAAATATAACCACTAGTAGTTCGTTCTTTAATTAATATAACTTGTCCGGCGAAGACGGGACCGTGTCCGGCGTAGCAGAGCGAAGACGGATCAATAAACGTTTAAATAAATCGTAACCATTCACAGTATATTTATTTAACATCAATTTCTTAGTTCAGACATTTTTATAATTTCTAATTGACCTAATTGACCTAATTGACCTAATCAATACCCAAATCCCAATGTGTAAAATGTTAACTTACTTTTTTACTTTCCGCATCATCAGCCTCGTCATAATTTGCTCCAACACTAGTTCCAGCCTTAACAAGT
>JAYENB010000135.1:0-3104 GCA_034721855.1 Bacteroidota bacterium | reverse complement strand
GTTTTAAAACATTTTATAACTTTCTTCTGATGATGTATTGAAATAATATGATAAGCTGATTTCATGTGTGTTGGCACCATTTACCATGTTGCTCAATGCAGAATTTGGTAAATCATAACTGTAGCCAACATAAATATGCATAAATTCAAATCCCACCACAAAAGCAACTGTGTTTTGAGCCCTGTACCAGGCACCGATTCTTGCTTTAAAGGTTTCGTTAATGGCATAATCAGTATAAACACCGGTAGCGAGTTCATTGATTCCATTTTGTGTGGAACCAAGGATGTTAGGAGTAAAGGTAAGTTTACTGCCTTCCGGTGTGATTTTTATACCTGCCTGCGAAGCGTATTTAGCATACAAGGTTCCGGTTTCTTCAGCATAACTTTCATTTGGTTCATTGACATGAAACGCAGAAATACCTGCAAATGCATTGATGTTGCTCTCTTCCCTTGGCTGGTAAAACCACATCAAACCAAAACCGGCATCAATATAATAAATGGATTCGTGCATGACGGTTTCGCTGGTTTGGTTAGCAGCTTCAAAACTACCTACTTCATACTGGTCATCGAAGGTAAGGCCATCAGTATCAAGGAATTTTTGATTGAATCCCCCATACACGGAAGCACTCAAAAAATGACCGCTTTCGCTGAGACGCAGATTGTAATTTACTGCCAGCATACCTTCAATGTGATTAAACGCTCCGGCCATATCGTTCATAGCATACAAACCAACGTCCAGTTTACTGCCATCACCCTGTTTATATACAGGAGCCATGGCTGTAAAAGCCGCAGTTGAATACCCGTTTTCAATGCCTGTCCATTGGGAGCGGTAATTGAGTTTTACATTGATGTTTTCATCTGACCCCATGAGGGCAGGATTTAATTTGAGGGGTACTGAATAAGGTTGTGAATGTCTTATATCCTGGGCAAATGCTGCCCAACTGATGATCAAACCGAGAATGACTAAACTTATTTTTTTCATAACGCTAATGTTTTTATGATTCATTTATTATTGATTATATTTTATCTGATCAGGTTAATAATACCGGATTCATTGAATTTTTCACCGTCACTGAACTCGCCTTTGGTATGATAAACATAGGCTCCTGAAGGAACTTCTTCACTGGTTCCCTGTACCGTACCATCCCATCCTTCATAAGGATTTGATGAATGATACAAAAGGTCTCCGCTACGGCTCACAATGTTCAATTCAAAATCTTTTGTGCCTTTACTCCGGACGTAGAACACATCGTTTCTGTCATCACCATTGGGTGTAAAAGCTGAAGGGATGTATAAACCAGGTATCCTGACAAGCACATACACATCGTCATCGTTCACACAGCCATATATATCAGTACCGGTTACAGTGTATAAGGTAGATGTTTCCGGGTAAGCAATTGGATTGTAGATGCCTGCGCTATTCAATGAAAATACAGGATCCCATTCGTATTGTGTTCCACCGGTTGCAATAAGTTGAGTGTTGTTCCCCTGTGCTATTTCCACAGTATCTTCACCATTAGGTCCGGCAGCTTCAATATCAGGTAAAGGATGAACAAGTACCTTAACATCGTCGGTTATTGTATCACATTGTTCATACTGAACAGATACGGTGTATATGGTTGTACTGTCAGGGCTAGCTATGGGATTGGGGATGTTCGGATCTGACAATCCATGTTCAGGTGTCCATTCATAAGATTGCCATTCAATCAATCCCATACCAATTTGTACAGTGTCTCCGTAGCATATTTCAACATCGCTTCCGGCGTCAACAAAAGCAGAATTCATCATAACCACGGTAACTGAATCCCTGTTTTGACATCCGTTTGAATCGATTACCAGCAGATGATAAGTTGTGACAGATGCGGTAGGAGAAGCAGTGGGATTGGCAATTGAAGTATCATCAAGCGAATTGTCCGGATCCCACCATTGATAATCGTAACCGGAAACAGGGTCGCTGCCGATCTGTACACTGGTGTTTGCACAAATTGTGGTATCGACTCCGGCATCTGCAACCGGCAATGGATGTATTGATATGGTTTGCTCAATACTTTCAGAACATTGTGCATTGGTAACGGTTAATAATACTGATTTATCACCACCGGAATATTTGACGCTTTCCGGATTTTGTTGTGTGGATATTGCCGGGTTAGCTCCCTGGCCAAAGTCCCACATGTAATTCCAGTCATTTCCAGTGGTTCCGGTATAACTAAAGTTTATTGATGTGCCTGCACATTGTGGTGCGTTGTGAGTGAAATCCGGGTCCGGGGTTTCCGTAATGTTAATGGTTTTGACCATTGTATCTGTGCATGACCCCAGTGTTGTGATCAGTTGCACGGTTTTAATGCCCGGGCTGTCATACATGATACCAACCGGATTTTCATCGGTAGTGTTAGCCGGTGTGGCACCGCTGCCAAAACTCCATTCATAAGTTGCACCTGTTGTCCCTAAAGTACCTGTGTTTTCAAAATTAACAGAATCCGTTGTGCAGTAGGTGGAAATGTGGGTAAAATCTGCTATCGGTTTTTCATTGATGTCAAAGTTATGGGTGACAGTTTCCGAGCACATGCCGTTGGAAACGGTCAGTTGTACCGTTTTTGTACCTGCACCATTGTAAAATACACCACCCGGGTTTTGTTGTGTTGATGTTGCGGGTGTAGCCCCTTCACCAAAGTCCCAGAGGTAATTCCAATCAATGCCGGTAGTGCCTGTATAGGAAAAATCAACCAATGCCTCTTCGCACTGTGGTGCTGTATGTATAAAATCCGGGTCCGGGGTTTCCGTGATGTTAATGGTTTTGACCATTGTATCTGTGCATGACCCCAGTGTTGTGATCAGTTCAACGGTTTTAATGCCGGGGCTGTCATATATGATACCAACCGGATTTTCATCGGTAGTGTTAGCCGGTGTGGCACCGCTGCCAAAACTCCATTCATAAGTTGCACCTGTTGTCCCTAAAGTACCTGTGTTTTCAAAATTAACAGAATCGGTTGTGCAGTAGGTGGAAATGTGGGTGAAATCTGCTACCGGAGTTTCTTCAATGGTTATATTCTGGGATATGATTTCAGAACACATGCCATTGGAAACGGTCAGTTGTACCGTTTTTGT
>JAYENB010000134.1:11640-15855 GCA_034721855.1 Bacteroidota bacterium | reverse complement strand
TCGTTCACCATCAATCATGATTTCAAGGAAATACATGCCGGGTGTTTTATCGCTAAGATCAAGCTGATATTCAATGTTGCTATAATTGCGTGGCGTCATAAATATCTGACGTCCTGTCATATCATATACGTTGATTTCAACATCACTGCTGATGTATTCATCACCCAATTTTACAGTAATCTTACCGGTTGTTGGATTTGGATAAGCATGTACATTTTTAGCCACATCAAACTCATCAAGATCCAAAAGACAGGCAATAGGTTTGATAGCCAACGATGTAGATATATTAAACAATTCAACAGATGTTTTCCATCCGGATTTATATACAACCATAGTATTGTTAGATTCAGAGCTACCCCGATTACCGGCTGTGCTTACCACAAAATAATCATCGCTGATGCCATCGCCGTTTTCATCAGGATAGGATATTTTAAATCCGATAAAGAAAGGACCGTCTATTTGTACCGGTTCATCAAATTGAATCACTGAATTGTAATTTTCCGGCAGGTTGCGGATGTATTTTTTCTTTTCTGCCAGAATATTCTCATCTGTTGGGAACTCTGTATCACCATCCCATACATAAAACGTGACATAGGAATTATAGGCTCCATAAACGGAATTGTTAACAGGTACAATCAGGGCTTCAATCTGGCTGAATGAATAGTCTTCATAATAATCAGCATAGGTACGTACCCTGTCGCCGTTGTGTCCGGCAATAAAGCCCCAGGTATCCGGAGCGTTTATTTTTGTTGCAATTTCTCCTGATCGCAGGTTGGTCAGTGTATCACAATATTTGTGAACAGGCCCGCTGAACACATAAATATAATCTTCTTTTGTTTTCACATTGCCACCACATGAATTATTTACACTTAACGTGACATCATAAATACCGGGCACATTGTATTCCACGCCTGACAGCGGACTGGCCTGTGTTGAATTTGGTGGGATGGCGTTGGGGCCAAACACCCAGTTCCATGTTTGCGGGAAGCCTGTTGACAAATCTTCACAATAAACGATGTCACCTGCTGATATTAACCGTGGGGAACATCTGAAATCAGCAACCGGGGTTACCGTATCATTGCAAGGATCTTCAATACTGACAACAATATAATCTTCTTTGGTAATGGTATCATTTCCTTCTGAATTTTTTGCAATCATCGTAACATCCCACATTCCTTCATTATTATACAGAATACCCTCGGGATGTTGTACACTATCTGATGCAGGGATGCCATCTTCAAAAGTCCATTGCCATTGATAAGGTGCACCGGAACTGATGTCATGAAAATCCACCATCTCGCCGGGCTCAATTACCGTATAATTGGCAATAAAATTGGCTTCCGGCGGATCATTGGCAGCAGGCACCACTGTGATATAATCATCTTTATAAGCGATATACTGATTTGTATTTTCATGTTTTACCCTGAGTTCGACATCATAAACACCTGCATCCATATAGGCTACAGTAATAGGGCCTTCGCTTGTGGATTGATCAGGCAAACCACCTTCAAAAGTCCATGCCCATTCAATGAATGGTCCGTTCACCGAGGTATCGGTAAATGTAACTATACCTCCTTCAGGCACTACAGTTACATCAGCATAAAATCCGGCCATGGGATCGGTTGCAGGATCGCCAACAACAATGTAATCCACCCATGTGTATGTATCGGTATCTATGCCGTCGCCGATTTCAAGGGTCACATCATACACTCCCGGGTTGTTGTAGCAAATGTTTGTCGGATTTTGCTCTGTGCTGGTAGGAGGGGTGCCACCTTCAAACGTCCACGTCCATGATGTAGGGCTTCCTGTGGATTGATCCTGAAAATTGATGCAATCTCCAACATCAATCACATATTCAGAAGCTTCAAACATGGCATTCAAACCGCCGGGATTATCTTCAACCACAATATAACCTATTTTTTCTTCTTCATCGGTAAAGGTTCCATCATCAATGGTTAAAGTTACATCAAAGGTTCCGGGGGTATCATAAACAATGCCAGTTGGATTTTGATCGGGACTGGTTGGTGGAGTCCCATTATCAAACTCCCATGACCAAGTCTGAATGGGATCATCACCGGGGGTACTCAGGTCGGTAAAGTCCACAGTTCCCCCTGTAGCAATAGTGGTTGGTGTGCCTTCAAAATCGGCAACCGGTTCTGAAGCCACTGCGTTTGGATCATATCCATCAAGGCTTGTTGGGGTAGAACCAGTGGGATCAAGCCAGGGTGCAAGTTGATCAACATCAGTAGTTCCGTTGTCCTCCCAGTGTATATCAAACCTTCCGTAAACATCCGGGGCGGATTGATTTGAACAAGAAGCACCACCTCCGGTAAGTGTACCAACAATCCGTTTTGTGGTTTCGTCAAATATGGGAGAGCCTGATGAGCCACCTTCAGTTACCCCCCAGTCTGTTTGAGTTGACTGCCATGTAACTTCCCAGTGCGCATCAGTCATTCCACCTGTCCACGTTGTAACAGAAGCAGCTCCGCTTCTTGAAATTTTCATGATATCGCCAGATGGATGATGAATTCCAATGCCATTGGTAATCGGAACATCAGTTCTGTCCCAGCCATTGTAATAAACGCCATATCCTGCCGGGGGTGTTGTCAGCAATTCAAGCAGCAGAAAATCAGAGCCTCCGCTTTCGGGGCCGCGTGCAATTTTGTTAGCTCCTATAATCTCATCATAAGCAGGCTCACTACCCGGGTCAGCACAATCAGGCGATTCAAAATTGAAATAAAATTGCCATTGATCCTGGTCAGTTTCCTCACCACCACAATGGTCAGCCGTTAAAAAGTATGGGGTTCCATCTTCAGCCGTATTGTTAACAAGGCTTCCGGTACACATTCCCCCCAAAGATGGAATATAAATCAAAGCTACACCACCTTTTTCATCCTGCCAGTTGTCACCTTCGGGGCAATTGACATTGACCTCACAAGCACCGGAATTACCAAATCCTGTGGGTTTTGCCTCTTTATAATACTCTACCAATGCACTAACGCCACGATAGAAATAAGATATCTGTCTAATATCAAGTATAGCTTCTTCACTCACATGGGGTGGTTGTATATATTCCAGTGTTGTTGTTTCACCCTGAATGATGCGTGTGGAAAACCTTCTGTCAAGGCCGGGATTGTTTAAAGCTGTAAACGCACCGGCAACCTGGGCTTGATTTTCGTTGTATAAGAACAAACTGCTGCCTTCAGGCAGGTAAAATTTATTGTAATGCAAACTTAGAGCTTTGGCATCTTCGGATGTGATGCGTAAACGCCACACTTTAGTACCATCCTCCAGGATATCCCAAGTTCCTGCATTTTCCATTGTTATATCAACATCCATTAACACAGCTACTCTGTATATTTCCCCGTTTTTTTCGAGATAATCATGCATTTCTCTGGCTTCCTCGATATTCGGAGGGTTGATAAACACATTATCTACATTATTAGACAATGTTTTAATTTCAAAACTCAGTGGTTTGCCACCCTGGTCAACTTGTGCAGATAATATACCTGTACTGAAAACCACTAAAAAGGCCATCGCTAATCTCACTAAATGTTTCATCGGTATCGTATTTTTTTTATTTGATGCAATATACTGAATTATTTTATATGATTCAAGTAAATTTTTGTTTTACATTTAACAGACGCTAAAAATACAAAATGGTTGTCAAGAAAAAATAAAAATTCAAAAAAATTTTAAACTACATCTGGATTTGATCAAAGTAAACCATCACTGGATAAAAAATAAATAAAAAATCAATATTTTATTTTGGTTTTTAAAATACAGCATATATATTTGCACTCCCAATTGAGGGAACAAGGTTGACTGATTAGCTCAGCAGGTAGAGCATCTGCCTTTTAAGCAGAGGGTCCGGAGTTCGAACCTCCGATCAGTCACCAAACGAAAAGGCCGGTAAACACCGGTCTTTTTTTGTATTAATCAAAGATGCAAAAATCAACACCTTTTAAAAACGCATTATACTGTAAATGGGAGTAACAAATTACTGAACAACAATTTTTTTCGGATGAAATCTACCTGCTTTTAGAATGTATATCCCGTTCTGCACATCTGAAACATCAAGTTCCCTGTCTCCTCTAACATCAAATGTTTCAATCAATTTACCATAAATATCGTACAATCTAAATCGAATGACTTCATCTGTTGTTCCGGTACAAACAGTAAGTTTTTCGTTTACAGGATTTGGGAACAGGGTAA
>JAYENB010000134.1:0-11540 GCA_034721855.1 Bacteroidota bacterium | reverse complement strand
GTACCAGTTTTTAGGCAAAAATTCTTTGCATAGCCATAGCTACGGAATTGCGTAGCACTCACGAACACAATTAAAAATGAAATAATAGTGAGTAAATAATTTTTAACGACAAAAAAGGGAAATAGAAATGATTTATATCGGGTGTTTTGATGTTAATTTGGTATAAATACCGGACGCACACTTTGTGTGGGATAAACACCTTCGTTGTAAATGAGTTTGTTTACTGACATGTCAAAGCTAACCTCCAGGTGAAACTCAGATGAGAGTTTTTTTGCGTATGACCTTAGTTCATTGTCAATGATTTTTTGGTACGATGTTTTATTCAGAGACGGGTAGATGATGTGAACGTTTCCGAAACGTGCAATTTGCTTATTGCGGAATCGGGTCTGCAGGGCATTTTTGATGTCAGGGATGCTGATTTTTTTTGATATTCGGTTGAATTCATGGGCATCAATATCTGCACTGAAATTGTTGCTCAAGCTTTTCCTGTTTTTTTAAAAACGATGCTCTGATATTGTCGTGATGTATGTCCATAGCTCAAATTTTTAAGGTTCTGAGACAAAGCTAAATCAGCATATCGCCAAACTGTGGCGGAGAGGAGTTTACAGCCTATTTTTTTTACTGAGTTGATAAATTTTGTCCCAGTAATAAAATGCTTCGGGATTTGATTTCTTAAGCCTGTTAAGTCGTGGCCATATAGGAGAAATGATGGTTCCTATTATTACGGCAGCAAAATAAAATTACTGCCGTTTTATAGGTTTGTTTGAATGGCGATGATTTTGCCTGCTTTATCCGCCAGATCAGATTTGCATCAATACCTCCCCAGCGAATCCTGTAACACCCTTTTGATATCATCGGCCAGCCATTGCGGTTCAATCACCTTCACTGCATCCCCGTGTTTTAAAATCTCTTGCCTGAGTTCAAAATTTGGTGCCACCCTAAGCGAAATACGGCACTCATCATCATTATCAACTAACACCGTCTGAGAACTGTGCATGGGGAGTGTCTTGATGTATTTCCCCTGAATCGGGCTAAAGGACAGGATCACATTTTCTACCGGATGTTCGGAATACACCAGCCCAATGGTTTCGCTGAAGCGCTCCGCCGGGTTTAAATTGGCATCCGGGGTAAATGTTCTGGTTTCCACCTGCAGGTTATCAATTCTGTCCACACCAAAGGTTCTGACTTGATTAAAGCCTGCAACAACACCAACAATATACCACCGGTTTAGGTACTCTTTCAGTAAATAAGGCTTCAGCCTGTACCTTCTTGACTTTTCCGTTTGAAAATTATGGTGTGTGAAAGTGATCTCATGGTTTTCCTTGATGGCCCGCAACAAAGGCTTGATGTTTTCAATTCCCTTTAGGCCGCCACCGGTATCAAAAGAAATGTGTTTCAGAGTATCTTTGCTTTCTGCAAGGCTTTCAGTAAGCAATTCAGCCGTGTTGACAATTTCCAGGAAACGAAAAAAAGATTCCACATTCAGGCTGCTGTCATAATTAATGTAGTATCCATTTTTTTGCCTGTCATAACTTATCTCCAAAGCAAATTCATAACGGATTTGTTCAACATCCCGCTGTATGGTTCTGTCTCCCACTTCAAACCCGTGCTCATAAAGGTAATCTTTAATTTCTCCAAATGAAGGATGCTGCCCGCGTTTGATTTTTTCAATGATAAGTGTGTATCTGCGTATGGTTCCGTGTTTTGACATAATTCTGAATGTTTTTAAGCCATGATACCCCATTTCTTTACAGCATAACCTGGCAACCGGTTTTCAATACATCAGTAAAATTAACAATTTTTATTTGAATTATCAGGGCGTGCCCCTTATTTGTTTCTCGCCATTAATCGCTAAGCGAATTACTCGGTAAGCGATTGATAACGAGAAACAAATAAGGGTCGGTCTCCGGCTTATAGCTGTCTGCTGCTCTGCGGGTGCTGCCAAATGCAGCAAAGGAGTTCGCTTATCGCTCCACTCTTTCCTGCATGCAGCACCAACGCATCGCAGCAGGCAGGCTAACCGCCTCCGCCCTCACGCAAGTGGGTGAGAGCACGAAAGCACGATGGGGTGAAGGAACGAAAGAACGAATTCACGATGGGGCGAGTTGGCGAGCTGGCGATGGCATGATAAGGAGAAATAATCAGAACACAAAAAAAATGAAGTCAAAAATAAAGAATTGATAAAAATAACAGCAAAATCTATCGTTTCCTCAAAATCAAAATAAGGTGTTAGGTGTTAGGTGTTAGGAGGGAAACTTTTCCTAAATCCTAACACCTAACACCTAAATCCTTATGTTTTTACATCAAAATTTCTTATTTTCGTAAAAAATTCAGGCTATGGAAAAAATTCAAATGGTTGATCTCTACAATCAATACAAAAAAATACAGAGCGAAATAGATGCAGGCATTGCAGATGTTATTGAGAATACAGCGTTCATTAAAGGCCCGCAGGTAAAAACCTTTGAGTCAAAACTAACTGAATATATGCAGGTAAAACATGCCATATCCTGTGGTAATGGCACAGATGCGCTTCAAATTGCCATGATGGCACTAAATTTACAACCGGGAGATGAAGTCATAACAAGCGATTTTACCTTCATTTCCACCGTGGAGGTCATAGCACTTCTTGGCCTTGAACCAGTGTTGGTGGATGTTAATCCTGAAACTTTTTTGATGGATATTCACCAGGTACAACAAATGATTACACCCAAAACAAAAGCCATTGTGCCTGTGCATCTGTTTGGACAAACAGCGGATATGGAACCATTGATGAAAATGGCAGAACGTTACAACCTGCATATCATTGAAGACACAGCTCAGGCCATTGGCAGCGATTATACATTCAAATCCGGAGAACAAGCCAAAGCCGGCACCATCGGCCACATCGGGTGCACATCGTTTTTCCCGTCAAAAAACCTGGGTTGTTATGGAGATGGTGGGGCCTTGTTTACCAACGATGATGCCCTTGGTGAAAAAATCCGCAGCATTGTCAATCACGGGTCAAGCAAAAAATATTATCATGACAAAATTGGCGTGAACAGCCGTCTCGATAGCATACAAGCCGCCGTGTTGAATGCCAAATTACCACGCTTAGATGATTACAACCAAGCCCGGCAAAAGGCCGCAGATTATTATGACTCGGCACTTTCATCCTGTACACAGATCATGACACCCAAACGTGCAGCATGGTCAACGCATTGCTTTCATCAATACACCATACGCATCACCAACGGCAAACGCGATGACTTAAAAAAGCATTTGCTTGACAATGGCATTCCATGCGCCATCTATTACCCTGTACCGCTGCATGCCCAGAAAGCCTTTAAAGCGTATGAACATGACGACGCATTTTTCCCTGTATCTGATATGTTAAAAGAGGAAGTGTTGTCGCTGCCAATGCATACCGAATTAACTGAAGATCAACTGGCTTATATTACCACCACTATTTTGAAATTTTTCAACGCATAAAAAACTAAATTTAAAGCAAAACAATGAAGATTAACAATAATAAAAGGGCTAAAGCCCTAAGGTTTAATGCTGTCCACTCAATTATCTCTTAGCTCTGCCCTAAAGGACAGAGCAATTGAAAAATCAAATAACTTCAGGGCTTTTGCAAAAAAAGGCTCTCTATAGCTATTAGGACTTTAGTCCAATTACCCCGTCTTTCAGGGCGAGGGTTAGGGCTTCAGCCCAATTACTACGACCTTCAGGACGTGGTTTATGCACCCACTGGAAAAAAAACAGGCTGCATTTTTTATATTTCGGAAAATAATGATTAATTTTAGGCTATAAATAAAAAAATTGGCGGCACATAACCATAGCCGCGAACCGTTAGCGTTCATTTGTAAACTAAAAACATAGTTACATGAAAAAAATAAAAACAATATCTTACGGATTAAGAAAAAAAATCAATTATATGGAAATTTTTTAAATACAGGAATTTACATATATGTAGTAAATTTATCAAACGGTAAAAACATAAACGGAAAATTAATTATAAAATAGATACAAACGAAACGCTAATCGAATAGACTGTCCCATTAGTAAAAACTGACGGGGAGAACCTCTCACACCACCGAGCGTACGGTTCACGTAAACGGCGGTTTGCATAGCATACACAGTACCGCTCTTTACCCCAGTACCGGCTTTTCATTACTTTATGAAAGGGCTGGCATCACAATAGTGAATGTACCTCTTAGTCATATTTCAATCTACTAGTGTCAAGGCAAGCCTAAGGTGATGGTTAAGTTGTAGGGATTTTTTGTTTTTTCAAAATAAAAAAAAGTAAGCATAGCCTTAGCTACGTGAGTCTTTTTTTATGAAGAAAAAATGAAAAAGAACAAAACTTTGGCCATCAGATTTAGCTTGACATGACACTATCAACACCCGCAGAGCAGCATACTACTATAAGCCGTACACCGACCCGGAGGGTGGCGCCCTAATAAAATTAAAAACGCCCCGCAAAACACGGAGCGTTTAAAATCACGTTTAAGAAAATGTTTATTTCACTTCATCAACCGCCGTTTTCAATGCTTCATCAAGCAATTCCTGCGGTACGGTATCAATGTAATTTTCATCCATCAGGTGATGAGTGAGTCCACGAGCGTAGTCAATATCCTTTTTGGCGATGTTGAAAGCTTCTTCTCGTGAAAGATGTACACGTGCCACACCATCTTTGATTGCCTGCATTGCAACATCAGCAGCTTCTTCAGGGAACACGGAACTTTCATCCATTTTCGGGATGATATCCTCCGGGTTGATGCCGCGTTTTTCAGCGTATTTAGCGAGTGATTCAGCGGCTGCAACAGCCATGTTATCGGTAATACCACGCGCACGCACCATCAATGCCCCTTTAAGTATTCCCGGAAAACCAAGGGAATTGTTCACCTGGTTGGGAAAATCGCCGCGTCCTGTGGCTGTAATAAAAGCACCTGCTTCTT
Organism: Bacteroidota bacterium; assembly: GCA_034721855.1. GTDB lineage: Bacteria > Bacteroidota > Bacteroidia > Bacteroidales > ML635J-15 > JAQIBY01. The sequence goes on along the minus strand of JAYENB010000134.1, from coordinate 6,600 downwards.
TGGCGGCATAAGGATAAATTTCCGGTACGGGATTGGCGCAGGTAAATACAATGGACTTATCAGCCATAGCAGATATCCACTCCGGTTTTACCGTATCCGGCCCTGGTTTTGAAACAGCAATCAACACATCTGCGCCATCCATAGCCTCTTCAATGTCTGTGATTTTGTTGGGATTTGTTTTTTCACACAATTCCCATTTACGGTAAAAAGCTTTATTGACTTGGATATCGTCACGGCCTTTATGTAATGATGATTTAGAGTCAAACATAATGATTTTATCGGGATCCGCTCCTGCAGCCAAAATCAAACGCGCTATTGTTGTATTGGCAGCACCGGCACCAACCATAACAATTTTAACATCCTCCATTTTTTTACCGGCGATTTTCAATGCATTGATTAAGCCTGCCAATGTCACGGAAGCTGTTCCCTGGGCATCATCGTGCCATACGGGAATGTCACACTCTTCACGCAGGGTGTCAAGCACTTTAAAACAATTTGGCTGAGAAATATCTTCCAGGTTAACAGCACCAAAACTGGGTTGAAGCATTTTTACAAAATCAATAATTTTATCCGGATCGTGTTCACCTTTATCGTTATAGCTGTTCACACATAAGGCCACAGCATCCACGCCACCAAGGTATTTCATCAGAAAGGCTTTTCCTTCCATCACGCCAAGTCCGCCGGGAGGTGTTACATCACCATCACCAAGCACGCGTGTACTGTCACTGACAACAGCCACCATATTGCCACGGTTAGACAAATCGAATGACAGGTTGTTATCATCACGTATGCTGGTTGAGATTTTTGACACCCCGGGTGTGTACCACACGTTGAACCAGTTAAAACCCGGCACAGGTGCTTTGGGTATAGTTTGTATTTTCCCACTGTAAAATTTGTGGCTTGATTTTGCCAGTGTTTTCAAAAACAATGTTTTGGCTTTGGCGATTTGTTCTTCGGTAAAATCTTCAGGAAAAGCCTTATCCAAGTTACTGAGATCAAGTTTAATTTTTTCCATATCTTATGTTATTATTTATTTAGTTCAGTCTCATTTATTATTCTCTCCTGCGTGAGGGATAGAAGCGGTACCCTGCAATTCGCCGTTAGGCGAATGAAGCGTATAAGCGGATAGCCCGACCCCGTAGGAACGGAGGGGGCACGCCCTGATAATCATAATAACTATTTCCATCACTCCATCACTCAATCACTCAATCTCTCCATCACTCTATCTCACTATCGTTCTATCGTTTTTCTCCGGCCAATTTGGTAAAACCGGCTTTAATAAATTCACGGTTTAATCTTGCGATGTGAGCCAGGCTGATGCCTTTCGGGCATTCGGCTTCACAAGCACCTGTATTGGTACATGATCCAAAGCCCAGCTCATCCATTTTCATAACCATATCCCACGCTCTTTTAACACCTTCTACTTTACCTTGCGGTAAAAGGGCATATTGAGAAACTTTGGCAGCAACAAAAAGCATGGCAGAAGAATTTTTACATGCAGCAACACAGGCCCCACATCCAATACATTCAGCCGCATCAAACGCTTCTTCAGCCTTATGTTTTTCAACTGGATATGTGTTAGCATCAGGTACAGCAGCTACATCCACGTCAATAAAACCACCGGCCTCCATGATCTTTTCAAATGCACTACGATCCACAACCAGGTCTTTAATAACAGGAAATGAATTTGTTCGCCATGGTTCAACCATAATGGTATCACCATCTTTAAAGGCTTTCATGTTAAGCTGGCACGTGGTGATTTCTTCTCCCGGACCATGAGGTCTCCCGTTAATCATCATAGCACATGATCCGCATATTCCTTCCCTGCAGTCATGTTCAAAAGCAACAGGGTCTTTGTCTTCGCTCATCAATTTTTCATTCAAAGCATCCAGCATTTCAAGGAAAGTCATATCCTGGGATGCATCATCAAGATGATAAGTTTCAAACTTGCCATTATCTTTTGGGCTTTTTTGTCGCCAGATTTTGAGTGTAAGTTTCATTTCATCTGCTTTTTAAACTTCATTGGTAATTTCAACACTATTTATAACTACGTTTGGTTGGTGTCACAAACTCAAATTTCAGTTCTTCTTTGTGCAATACTGGTTCTTTACCATCACCTTTGTATTCCCAGGCTGCCACGTACATGTATTCATCATCGTTTCTCATTGCTTCCCCGTCCTCAGTCTGATATTCTTCGCGGAAATGCGCTCCGCAGGACTCTTTTCTGTTCAGTGCATCACGCAACATCAACCTGGAGATTTCAAAGGATGCAGCTACACGCAAGGCCTTTTCAAGGGGCTGATTCATGCTGTTGGTATCACCGGTAAGTTTCAGATCCTTATAAAATTCTTCTTCCAGTTCAGTCACTTCATTCAGTCCTTTTTTTATGCCTTCTTCATTCCTGGCCATACCACCATAATTCCACATAATTTTCCCCAGTTTTTTATGAAAAGCCAGCGGGGTAGTTTTACCCCCGATATTCATCAGTTTATTGATGTTGTCTATGGCTGCTTTTTCAACTTTTTCAAATTCGGGATCATCGGTTGACAATGGCTGTGTTTTAATTTTGTCAGCGAGGTAATCGCCGATGGTGTAAGGTAAAATAAAATAACCATCTCCGGAACCTTGCATAAGTGAGCTGGCTCCCAGTCTGTTTGCACCATGGTCTGAAAAATTGGCTTCTCCGATAGCAAACAAGCCCGGCACAGTAGTCATAAGATTATAATCTACCCAAAGACCTCCCATGGTATAATGCCCGGCGGGGTATATTTTCATGGGCTGCTGATACGGATTTTCTCCTGTAATTTTTCGATACAGGTCAAACAGGTTTCCATATTTTGATTTGATTGTTTTTTTGCCTTGTTCTTTGATGGCATCTTCAAAATCAAGATACACAGCGTATCCTGTTTCGCCCACACCATATCCGGAATCACAGCGTTCTTTTGCTGCACGTGATGCTATATCCCGGGGTACCAGGTTTCCAAATGCAGGGTATCTTCTTTCCAAGTAATAGTCCCGTTCTTCAACAGGGATATCTCCCGGTTTACGTTTATCGCCTTTTTCTTTTGGCACCCATACACGTCCGTCGTTGCGAAGGGATTCAGACATCAGTGTGAGTTTTGACTGGTATTCATTGAGCTGAGGAATACAAGACGGGTGTATCTGAATGAAACTGGGATTAGCAAAAAACGCACCTCGTTTGTAAGCTGTGTATGCAGCAGCACCACTGGAATTAACAGCCAATGTAGAAAGAAAATAAATGGTACCGTAACCACCTGTAGCCAGTACTACAGCATGAGCTGAATACCGTTCCATTTTGCCTGTAACGAGGTTACGGCAAACAATCCCCTGAGCTTGTCCGTCTTTCACAACAATATCAAGCATTTGCCTACGTGAATACATGGTCACATTTCCTTTGGCTATTTGTCTTTTCAGGGCAGTATATGATCCCAACAATACCTGTTGTCCGGTTTGCCCGGATGCATAAAATGTCCGAGACACCTGAACACCGCCAAAAGAACGTGTCGCCAGGGTTCCCCCGTATTCGCGGGCAAAAGGAACACCTTGTGCAGTCAGTTGGTCAATGATGTTGTTACTCACTTCGGCAGCACGATACACATTGGCTTCCCTTGCTCTGAAATCACCACCTTTGAGCATATCATGAAAAAGCCTGTAATCAGAATCATTATCATTTCGATAATTTTTGGCAGCATTAATACCACCCTGGGCAGCTACGGAATGCGCCCTTCTGGGAGAATCCTGGTAACAAAACACTTTTACTTTGTAACCCATCTGACCAAGGCTGGCTGCTGCGGCAGCACCGGCAACACCGGTGCCAACCATGATGATTTCCATTTTTTTCTTGTTGGCAGGGCTTACCAGTTTAAGTGAATTTTTATGATTTTTCCACTTATCTGCAATTGGACCTTCCGGTATTTTTGAATTTAATACAGTCATTATATTACAATTTTTGACGGGTTAGATTAATGATTGAATATAAACAAACAAAGCAATGAAAGCGAATCCACCACCTAAGACAACACTGATGATAACACCAATATAATTGAGTATTTTACGCCACTTACGGTTGCTCCATCCCAGTGTTTGAAAAGCAGACCACACACCGTGATACAAATGCAATCCCAGGGCAACCGACCCAATTACATAAATAGCTACATACCACCATATTTGAAATTTTGCAGTTACAAGGGCATACACATTTTCAATATTTCCACCTGCACTGGATGCTTCTTCAAGCAAGGGATCACCGGTAAATTTTATTTTCCAGAAAAAGTTGATCAGGTGAATAACCAAAAAGCTAAGGATAACGGTTCCCAAAATGTACATATTTCGTGACGGCCAGTTGCTTTCTTTAGAAACATCCCGTTTTTTATACCGTCTCAATGCAGTATAATTGACATTGCGTTTTAACTGATTTTGAAATGTAATAAATGATGCAATAATAATATGCAATATCACACCTATGGCAAGTATTGGTTCGATAACTGATATGACCGGGTCGGTGGTCATAAAATGTGCAGCCTTGTTAAATAATACACCGGTACTGTCAAAGACGATCATTGAATTAACAGTAAGATGCACCATTAAAAAGAGTATCAGGAACAATCCTGTAATACTCATTAAAAACTTTTTCCCGATTGATGATATAAAGAAATTGCTCATAACAATAAGATTAAAACATTAGTTATTATTTATTTTCCCAGGCTTTCCGCCCCTCCTCATACAAATCTTTACCTGTGGCATCATTAATAACAACCAAGGGCATGTCTTTCACTTCCAGTTTGCGTACTGCTTCGGGCCCCAATTCATCAAAAGCGATGACTTCGGCTTTTTTGATGCATTTGGAAATTAAAGCAGCCGCACCACCTGTAGCGCCAAAATACACACCTGTATATTTTTTCAAGGCTTCAATAACAGGTTTTGATCTGGCACCTTTGCCAATCATGCCTTTCATTCCGGCTTTTAACATGTCCTCAACAAAAGGATCCATGCGGTAGCTGGTTGTCGGGCCGGCGGCACCAATGGCTTGCCCGGGCTGTGCGGGCGTTGGACCTACATAATATATAACGCTGCCCTGTACATCAAACGGCAACGCTTTATTGTCATGGATCATATCCACAAGTTTTTTATGGGCAGCATCCCTGGCTGTATAAATTATGCCGGACAGAAATACTTCATCTCCAATCTGAAGATTTTTTACCTTTTCATTAGTTAATGGTGTTTCAAGATTTACTTTGCTCATGATTCCTCCGTCTTAAATGGTTATGTTTTTAACTCTCGCTGCATGACACTGAATATTAATAGCAACAGGAAAAGTTGCAATGTGCCTTGGAAATTCTTCAATAAAAAGCTCCAGGGAGGTTGTGTTCCCGCCGAGGCCGGCAGGTCCGATTCCCAACTTGTTGATTTCCTCAAGCCATTCGGTTTCCCATTTGGCGATTTTCGGATCGGGATTTCTTTCACCAAAACGACGGCATATTGCCTTTTTGGCAAGGTACGCCACGTGATCAAAGGTACCTCCTACTGCCACACCTATAACTGTTGGCGGACATGGATTTCCCCCGGCTTCTGACACGGTATCCAACACAAATTGTTTGATGCCCTCAACACCGTCAGCAGGTTTCATCATTTTTAAACGGCTCATGTTTTCTGAACCACCCCCTTTGGGCAACAATTTTATTTCTACTTTATCACCCGGCACAATATGGGTATGAACAATGGCAGGTGTGTTATCGCCAGTGTTTTTGGGGTTTGTTATGGGATGGGCCACAATGGATTTACGCAAATACCCTTCAGTGTATCCTTCTGCCACTCCTTTATTAATGGCCTCTTCTACATATCCTCCCACAAAATGGACTTCCTGGCCTACATTCATATAAATGACTGTAAACCCGGTATCCTGACAAATGGGAATTTTTTCATTTTTTGCAATCTCGATGTTTTCTAACAATTGCCCCAACACATTTTTTCCCACCTTGGATTTTTCTTTTTCCCTGGCTGTTTTTAGACTTTGCACCAAATCATCATTGGCTACTGTTGAAGCCTCAATGGATAAGGTTTTAATGACTTTTGTCAAGTTTGAAACGTGAATTTCCCTCATAACAGATTATCTTATTAGGCTATATATTTAAATTCAAAAGTATATATATTTTATGAGACGTTAAATGTGTTATTGAGCAGATTTCGAGTAAGCATAAAATTGGTTTTATCAACTAATACTATTTTTGATTCCAATTGTATCCATATAACATGACTATATATATAATAAAAATGAGGTCATCATTTTATTTCATATCTTTGAGGCATTGTAAATAAAAGAAAACATGGAAATATTCAGAGGTCAAAACCTTATAGAGTTAGAGAAAATACTGCAAGATTGTTTATGCACCAAGTTAGAGAAGCGATGAAATCAAGTGAAGTGAAGTGAAGTGAAGTGAAGTCTTGGTTAAGAGCAACTTATTCTTGGGTTAGTGAAAAGAATATTGACCGATATTTTAGTGAATTTTGTTATCGAATTAATCGTTCTCAGAATAAGGATACAATTATTTTAAAATTATTCTTAGGTTTTTTTATAAAATC
>JAYENB010000133.1:0-15910 GCA_034721855.1 Bacteroidota bacterium | reverse complement strand
AACAATTTAACAATTATTCAAATGATCAAAAGTTACTTTTTGGTTCTGGCTTGTCCAGGTTGGGTATTAGAATTTAGGATTTATTTAAACCTTTATTGATCCGTCTTCGCTCTGCTACGCCGGACACGGTACCGTCTTCGCCGGACAAGTTATATTAATTAAAGAACGAACTACTAATTCGTATTGTTGTGTTTTTTGTTTGATGCTTTTGTTAACTTTGTTGCTATGAAATTGTTTTATCACATTGGAAAATATTTTTATCTCGTTGGAAAACTTTTTATCCGGCCGGAAAAATTTTCAATGTACAGGAAACAGAGTTTCAGGGAATTGCTATTGATTGGCCTTGATTCACTTGGGATAGTTGCCATTGTGTCAGTATTTATGGGAGCCGTGCTAACTTTACAGGTAGGCATCAATTTTGTACATCCGTTGATTCCCAATTATTTGATTGGTTTGACGGTCAGGGATACCATGATGCTTGAGTTCTCTTCAACTATCATTTGTCTTATCCTGGCCGGAAAAGTGGGATCAAATATTGCCTCTGAAATTGGTACCATGCGCATTACAGAACAAATTGATGCCCTTGAAATTATGGGTGTAAATTCCGTATCCTATCTTATTTTACCAAAATTATTTGGCGCTATTGTGTTTTTTCCTTTGCTTACGCTGGTATCAATCATTCTCGGAATAGCCGGTGGTTTGGCTGTATCTTTATTAACACAAGTAGTTACCGTTCATGATTACCTTGATGGGCTCCACATGTTTTTTCATCCGTTCTATATTTTATATACACTCGTAAAAATGCTTGTTTATGCCTTTTTAATTGTTTCTGTTTCGGCCTATCAGGGGTATTATACAAATGGAGGGGCACTTGAGGTTGGTAAATCCAGTACAATGGCTGTGGTGTACAGCATTATTTTGGTGCTGATTTTTAACCTCATTATTACACAACTGATGTTGACATGATAAAAATTGAAAACATACATAAACAATTCTCAGGCGAAACGGTATTGAACAGTATCTCTGCAGAATTCCGTTCTGGGAGAGTCAACCTCATCATTGGACAAAGTGGATCCGGGAAAACAGTGTTGATGAAAATTATTCTCGGTTTACTGATGGCTGACAAAGGAAATATTTATTTTGGGAAAAGAGACTATACTTTTGCATCACAAATGAAATGGAGGGCATTACGCAGGGAGATGGGCGTCGTGTTTCAGGGAGGAGCCTTGTTTACATCCAAAACCGTAGAAGAAAATGTCAGGTTTCCGCTCGATATGTTTACAAAAGACAGTGTCAAAGAAAAGAAACGGCGTGTTGATGAATGCCTTGACAGGGTAGGAGTGAAGGGAACCAATAACGTTTTGCCTGGTGAAATCAGTGGTGGTATGCAAAAAAGAGTGGCCATTGCAAGAGCCATCATAATGAATCCCAAATTCCTGTTTTGTGATGAACCCAATTCAGGCCTCGACCCTATTACCTCCATCCGAATTGACAGGTTGCTGAAACGCCTTACCATCGATTATAATATAACCACAGTGATCAACACACATGATATGAATTCAGTGGTTGAAATTGGTGATTATATTCTGTTTTTACACAAAGGTGAAAAATGGTGGGAAGGAAATAAAGCGGAAATATTTTCAACGGGCAATAAAGAATTTAATAATTTTGTTTTTGCTTCAGAAGCAACAAAAAAATTGATCAATGCATGAAAATAAATATAACTTATATCATACTGATGCTGTGGATATCAATCATGATAGCCGGCTGTCATAATGATAAGGCTAAAACAGAAAAGCCGGATAATCTGATTGACAAAGACACGCTCACTATGATCCTTGTGGACATTCACAAGGTTGATGGGATGCTTGTGAGCAGGATGATTGAAACTCAGGATTATTCACGCGTGCAATTGTATCATTCGGTGTTTAAAAAGTACATTGTTGATGAAGATATTTTCAACAACACCATTCGGTATTATACCGTCAATGATATTGAAACATTGCATAAAATATATGATGATGTACTTGCCATGTTAAATGAAGAACAAGCAAAATTAACGCAAAAACTTAAGGACTAAGTGTCTTGTAAATAATCAGCCATAAAGGATTCAGTCAATAACGGTTAATAATGGTTAAAATCGGTTACTTATGAGTCACCAACCCGAAATGAGAGGTGTTAGGTGTTAGGAAAAGTTTCCCTCCTAACACCTAACACCTAACACCTATTAATATTAACCGTTCTTAACAAATTTTAACTGATTATAGTGCCAGTGTCATTTCCTTTTGAATATAAAAGCGGGTTTACATCATTTGAATACCCGGATTTCACGTTTTCGCAAACACGTTTTTTTTTGTTAAGAGACCATGTTGATCGAAAACATTCGCTTAGTCAAAAGTATCGGAATTGGTTCCGTTTTAGTTTTGACAAGGTGTTTGGTTTTTTAAGTTTTGTTGTCACAGTTTCTTATGACGACAAAAAACTGTGGTATAAAATTGATATGACTCCTGCTCTGATACTTGTAGTTGGCATTGTTTTTATTTCTATGTTTATTACCAGCAGCAGCATCATGAATAGCTTGCTTATTGGCCTTATCTCCTTGTTCCTGGTGTATGTTTTATGTCTGTTGGTGGTGAATGGTATGGTAAGGCGTGACATCGAAGATTTTGTACAGAAAGAAATTAAGCAAATTGAAAAATCAGTGCATAATCCTGTATGCATAAGGTGTGGTGCCGAGTTACCGCCAGGAGCAAAAAAATGCAGTAAATGTGGATATCCCGATGATAATAATGATGTGTCTGATAACACAGACGCTGAAGTGAGCGTTAAATACAATTATAAACATAATGACGGAAAAAAATGAGACAGATTGCTGCCAGCATGGCTTTTGATGGTTACCGGTGGATACATAAACCATTGTTAAAGCTTGATGATAAAGGGGTTATTATTGATGTTGGCAGGTTTGATCCCGTGAAATCTGAACCTACTCGTACTGAGTATTATCATGGTATATTGACACCCGGTTTTTTAAATGCTCATGTTCATCTTGAATTATCTTTTAAAGATGCTGTTTTTACTCAAAAGTCTGGAATGAGTGATTTCATTGCACACGTCAGGGGGTGCCGTGAAAACCTGACGCCTCCGGATACAGACCGTATCCTTTCCATGATCAGAAAAATTCAACATTCTGGAACCGTTGCCTTATGCGATGTTATGAATGCAGGCAGCTCATTGAATTTGCTTGAACAATCGACACTGAAGCACATCAACTTTTTTGAATATTACATGCTGAATGATAAGAAATTGCAGCAACAATATAAAAACTTAAAATCATTGATTAAACAACATCCGAATGCCCCGTTATTTCCAGCCCTGCATGCTCTGTACACGCTAACAGGCAAGAATTTTTCAATGGTAAAAAAACTGTTGTCCGGATCGCACACCATTTCTACCTTGCATTTTAAAGAAACCCATCAGGAAATTCAGTTGTATCGCCAAAAAGGGCAGCTTTATAATTTATACAGGCAATTGGACAACAATTATCAACCGCAAGTGTATCCTGAACATCTGATTGAGGACATTTTTGGGGTGTTTAAACATACAGGGAAGATATTGTTTGTACACAACACTTTTGTTGACAATCAGGATGTTAATGCCATTGAACATTTGATGAAAAAAACCAATAAGGAAGTAGCTTTCGTTTTATGTCCCCGCTCAAATGAAAACATATCAGCTGCGGAGCCTCCTTATAATACCCTGAGAAAATCCGGCGTGCCTGTGATGTTGGGAACAGATAGTTTGCTGTCAGCACCAAGTTTATCTATCTTTGATGAGTTAATGTTTGTGCATCATGGCATACATGATATCCCGTTAGGAGAAATGTTGCAATGGATAACCATCAATCCTGCAAGGTTTCTCGGATTGGAAGAAAGCATGGGAAGCCTTAGGCCCGGTAAAAAACCGGGAATCAACCTGATTCATGGAAAGGGTGTCAGTGCTGAACAATGGCCGGAAAATGCAGAATTAAAAGTTTTGATGTAATGGCTACATTTTTATTTGATGATTTGGTGATGATTTATTCCATTGCCAGGGATACCCCGGATTCTACGGTAAAAACGGTTCCGAAAAATGAACTGGAAAAAATTGCTGCCAGGGCAAAAGACAATGGCCATAAAACTCAGGTTAACTGATGCCGGAACGTCAAAAAACAGCATTGATTGCTCCCCTAAATTGGGGACTGGGCCATGCAAGCCGAATGATCCCTGTTATCCGGGCTCTTCAAAACTCGGGCTACGAGGTTACTGTAGCTGCCTGTTCCCCTGCCGATGAAATGGTGAGACAGGAATTCCCCGGGTTACGTATTGTTCCCATCAAATCGTATAACATACGGTATTCACGTCATCGTATGTTAATGTTAAAATTATTTGCTCAGGCACCGGGCTTGTTATGGGAATTACTGTACGAAAGGAAGTGGATAAAACAATATGTAGAGACAGAAAAACCGGATGTCATTATTTCCGATAACCGCTTTGGTTTGTTTCATTCACGGGTGAAATCCTGTTATATAACACATCAGGTAAATGTCATTATGCCACACTACCTGAAAATGTTTCAGCCTTTAATTCGATACATCCATCGTCAATTGATTAAAAAATATGACACCTGTTTAATCCCTGATTTTTCCGGGACAGGCGGGTTGAGCGGTCAATTGGCACATTCTGACAGTCATTTTAATTTTCATCACCAATACCTTGGAAGTTTATCTGGATTTTTGGAATTGCCGCCAAAACCATCTGATGTTGTTCCCGATGTGTTGGCTGTGATATCAGGACCTGAACCACAGCGTTCTTTGTTTATCCATAAATTACGACATGTTTTTTCAGATGATAACAGACAAATTTGGCTAATTGCGGGCCAACCGGAAATTACTTATGATCATACAGATAAAAATGTGAGAGTAATCAGTCATTTAAAACGCGCGGAACTGAAATACCTCATGCAACATGTGCCTGTGTTAATTACACGATCGGGTTACACTACATTAATGGATTTGTTTGAAATCAAGCGCAAAGCTATATTGATACCCACACCCGGGCAGACAGAACAGGAATACCTGGCAACTTATTTCCAACAATCATTTGAATTTACAACCATTCCACAGCACAAAATGAAAAGTGCATTGCAATTTCAACCGCATGTTTGCGGTAAGTGGCAACACAATGGCAGCCAAAAACTGAATGATATTTGTCGATTGATAAGCCAGTCATAAGGAAGGTTGACAGATTATTCCAGGTTGTTTTTATTGTTCGTTGGTTCTGCGCCAGGCATAATTGAACACATATCGGGATGAAAAGAAAATACAGGCATAAAAAAACCAGGTGTGCAAACCTGGTTTTCTAATGTTTTATAATAATGTGTTTTTAAAATTCTTCTGTCCCACTGGAACTTTCATCCCCAACCCTGGTCAGATTGCGTTGTCTATAACCCACCTCATCGTAAGCAGCACCGACTTCAAATTCATTAGTTGAAACTACAACATTGTTGATGTCTTGATACATGTGTACTTCCTTGTATTTAAGCATGTCGAGTTCCCAGATGTAACTTATTTCTCCGTTTGCGTAATTACTCACGGTAAAATCACGGGTAACTATAATTGTGGCTTCACCCTCTTCATCTTGAGATTTTACGAGAATGGTTGTTTTTGTTGAATTTGTTTCATTGAGTACCACGAGGGTTAGGCGTTCTTTCTTTTTATAGTCATCAATGTTGTGAAGAAAATTCCATGTGCCGTCCATTTCATGTTTTACGGTTATTGTTTTTGTTGTATCTTCACCCTCTTCGTTGGTAATATTTTCTACAACTTCATATTCGAAGACATAAGAAAAATACCCGTTTTTGTCGAAACTCATCTCACCTTGAAGTACTTCGCCTTCAATTTCTGTGATTCCTTCGGTACCGAGTGTATCAATAGATTGTATATAATCTGTACCCTGTATATCTGTAATTATACGAAATTGAAGTGATGTATCATGTATTTGCTTAACATTTTTATAGTAGGATGAAATATCCCACTTTCCGGTTAAGCGTGCTTTTCTGGTTCGTAATGATATAAACGGATCATCTTCTCCAACACCAAAACACCCTGTAAGCAAGGGGAATACGATGGTGCCCAGTAGTACTAATAGGATTGTCGAGCTTTTTTTGTTCATCTTATATCAGGTTTATTCTAATTCATGTAAACATTCTAATCACACAAAAGTATCTTTATTTTTAGAAAAATAACAAATATTTTGATGTTTTTTTCTTTTAAGACCAAATTAGTAAAAGTTTTTCATTCAAACATCAATAATACGTATTTTTTTTTAAATAACAAAATAAATCTAATTAACAGAAAATAAAGGAATTAAAAATGTTTTCAGGGAATGATTTGTTTTTTATTGCCTTGATTTTGCAATTTATTTAATATTGAGCGTCTGAAATCTTCAATATTGCCGAAAAAAACCAAGTATAAAGGTCAATTTTGAGGTTTGTAAAATGGTTTTGACGCAATGGATTTTTGTTTTCATTCATAATTTCTTGAATTACGGAGTATTTAGCGCATATTTATTCATTATTACCTGCTTGCATGGTACAAAAAAAAATATTTACTTTGTTATGCATATATTAGGTGGAGGTGATAAGGGAGTGCCTTCATTTGAGAGTGTTGATAAAAAGAAAAACTAAAAATCAGACATCATGCTTATTAATAATAAAGAATTGGCAACCAGGATACGATTGGGTTTCATGTTAGCAATTTTTGTTTACCTTGTACTCATCGTATTGGCAATCATTTTACATTGGTCCGAAAAACATTATTTTGAATTGGGTCTTACAGCGGTTTTATTGCTTGGGATTGTTTGGTTTCTTTTGTGTGGTTCTAATTACATATATTTTAATACCGAAGGGTCCAAAATTGTATTGCGATATATGCCGCTACAGCCTTTCATGGCGGGACATCATGCCATTGAAATACCGAAAAGTAAATTTGTTCAGTATAAGATAAAGAAAAGTAAGCTGGGATTACGTACATCAATAGTTTTGTATCAAAAGACAGATAAGGGGATTTCAAAATATCCCCCGGTTTCAATCAATTCACTGAAAAAATCAGAAAAAAGAGATATTCTTGATACCCTTGACAAATTAAGCACCAGATGAAAAAAATTATAGTTTTTGGGTTTTTTGGATCAACAAGAGAACTATATTATTCATGGTGTTGATATGCAATTTGGTATTGATTATGATTTTACGGAGTTTCCTGTTAATCTGACCCTGGATTACAGGCCTGCTTTCAACATCGCGTATCATGTTGGGTACTGGTATGGAATTGCGTTAACTGTTAGATATGTGTTTCGTTAAAAAGTGTTTACATGCTATCCAAAGAACAATATCAAATTGCTGCAAGTATGATCCCTGGGATTGGTCCGGTATCGGCACGTAATTTAATCGCTGCTTTTGGTGATATAGATGCCGTGTTTAAGATGAAAGCATCACAATTGAAACGCATTGAAGGTATTGGACAATATTTTGCATCCACTATTTTAACATACAGGAAAGCTGCGTTGGAACGTGCTGGTATGGAACTGCGTTTTATGGAAGCCAATGATGTTAGTTTTGTGTTTCTAACCGATGAGGCATACCCCAAAAAATTGTTTGAATGTGCAGATGCCCCTTTAATCTTGTATTATACAGGCGATTTATCCGTATTAAGTGAAAAAACAGTGGCTGTTGTTGGCACACGAAAAGCCACAAGCCGGGGACGTGATACAACAAAAAACATAATCAAAAATCTGACTGAAGCTGGCATCAAACCAACTATTGTTAGTGGCCTGGCTTATGGTATTGATGTCACTGCTCACAAGGAAGCCCTTGAAAATGACTTGCCTACCGTTGCGGTGTTTGGTCATGGTTTTGATATTGTGTATCCGGTTGCCCACACTAAAATTGCTGAAAATATTGTGAATGCAGGGGGTGTATTGGTGAGTGAATTCCACTCCACATCAAAACGTGATCCAAAAAATTTTGTCAGACGAAACCGCATCATTGCCGGGTTATCAGATGCTACCATTATAGTCGAATCTGCCCGTAAAGGTGGTGCTATGGTTACGGCAGATATCGCCAATTCATATAACAGGGATGTGTTTGCTGTACCAGGACGCACAAATGATAAATATGCCCGGGGGTGTAATCACATGATAAAAACAAACCGGGCGATGTTGCTGGAATCAGCTGATGACCTTTTGTACATTATGAACTGGAAAACGGATCATAAAAAGACACCCCCAAGGCAAAAACAAATTGAGTTTAATGTTCAGATGACAGATAATGAAAAAATAATTGTTGATCTTTTATCAGAAAAAGAATATTGCGATACTGATTTACTGACAAACTTGACCGGCCTGAATATTGCTGATTTATCTGTTGCTTTGTTAAACCTGGAGATGAAGTCCATAATAAAGGCGTTGCCCGGAAAAATTTATGCTCTCAATGCCTAGAGGGGTTAGGTTTTAGTATCTTATTTATTAATTTCTTGCATTTTTTGGCAGAAAATAAAATCCTAATATCTAAACCCTAAATTTTAAACAATATCAAATGACCAAATTGACCCCGTTAAATGAAATTATAACGGGGTGAACCAAACCTGTACCGACGAATGACGGTAATTCAAAACAAATCCTAACAGTTTGGGAAGAAAATGTTTTGGTAATTGATAAATTTGAAAATTTGAATTTGTTTAGTATTTAAAAATTAGGATTTAGGATTTTTAGTTTACCCCGTTGGTTATTCAACCTACGAGGTTTATCCAGGTTAGGTTTTAGGGAGTAAGATATCTTAAACCTAACCCCTAACACCTAAACCCTATTAATAGTAACAGTTTTTAATCAAAATTAACCATGATTAATCATTTTTACTGACCGCTTACCCTGACTTTAATCATGAAATGTTATTTAACACAAGTAATGTCAGAGAAACGCATTGAAAATTAGAACAAAAACCTTTTTTTGCTTGTTGAAAATGTTGAATGATTTTTTGGGTTATTGAAAAAAGTACTTGTATCTTTGATGATAAAGATGTTAGGTGTAATTTTAAACTTTTTAATACATTATTGTTATGGAAACACAAATTAAAGAATTTATGGATAAGGTTGAAGCGGCCAACCCTGCTCAGCCCGAATTTATTCAGGCAGTGCACGAAGTAGCTGAAAAGCTGATCCCGTTTATTGAAGAAAATCCAAAATACAAGGAAGCAAAAATCCTTGAAAGAATGGTAGAACCTGAACGTGTAATCATGTTTCGTGTTCCCTGGATTGATGATGATGGACGTGCCCAGGTAAACCGCGGTTACCGTGTGGAATTTAATTCAGCAATTGGCCCTTACAAAGGGGGGTTGCGTTTTCACCCCAGTGTGACACTTTCCAGTCTAAAATTTTTAGGGTTTGAGCAAATTTTAAAAAATTCACTGACTACCCTGCCAATGGGTGGTGGTAAAGGTGGATCAGATTTTAACCCCAAAGGAAAATCCGATGCTGAAATTATGCGTTTCTGTCAGAGTTTTATGTCAGAATTGTTCCGTCATATTGGTCCTAATACAGATGTGCCTGCCGGTGACATTGGCGTTGGCGGCCGTGAAATTGGTTACTTGTTTGGACAATACAAACGCCTGAGAAATGAATTTACAGGTGTACTTACCGGCAAAGGCCGTGAGTGGGGTGGATCTATTGGCCGTCCCGAAGCAACAGGATTTGGAGCCGTATATTTTGCTGCCAATATTTTGAAAACCCAAAACAAAGACCTGAAAGGTAAAACCATTGCTGTTTCAGGGTTTGGTAATGTAGCATGGGGAGCTTGCCAGAAAGCTACCGACCTTGGAGCCAAAGTGGTAACATTATCAGGGCCGGATGGTTATATCTATGATCCTGAAGGTATCAATACTGAAGAAAAATTTAATTTTATGCTGGAGCTTCGCGCTACCAACGAAGATATTGTTGCGCCTTATGCTGAAAGATTTAGTTCTGCTACCTTTTATCCCGGCAAACGTCCATGGGAACAGAAAGTAGACATAGCTTTGCCATGTGCATGTGAAAATGAACTTGGCGAAGAAGATGCCAAACACCTCGTTGATCATGGTGTAATAGCTGTTGTTGAAGGTGCAAATATGCCATGTACTCCAGAAGCAATGGAAATGTTTTATGATCATAAAATCTTGTTTGCTCCCGGGAAAGCTGCTAATGCAGGTGGTGTTGCCGTTTCAGGACTCGAAATGACGCAGAATTCCATGCGTTTGAGTTGGACATTTGAAGATGTGGACGAAAAACTCCAGAAAATCATGGGAGATATTCACGATCAATGTCTGAAATTTGGCAAAGAAGATGACGGGCATATTGATTATGTCAAAGGTGCTAACATCGGCGGTTTTGTTAAAGTCGCTGATGCAATGATAGCACAGGGCGTTGTGTAATACCCCATAGTATATTAAACATATAAACCTTGCAGAAGCTGTACAATAAGTTGTGCAGCTTTTGTTTTGCATCAAATCCGAAAGGGGTTTTTTACCTGCGGATTTTATGTTTATCCACACAAATCAAAATTGTCCGTAAAGTATACATATTTCCATAACAAAAAATATGACAATATTTCAAAGAACAAACATACGAGAAGCGAAGATGCAGAGAGATGCAAAATTAAAATGAATTAGTCATAAACAGTTAATAACGGTTATCATAGGTTAAAAACGGTTGCGATATATCTTAATTTCTAAAACAATGTTTTCTCATAAGTAACCGATTTTAACCATTATTAACATTTATTAACCGTTGTTAACTGATTCATGACTATCAATTAATGATTTTAACAGACCAATTCATAAATTTTTTTACCTTTGCGTCTTTCCGTCTTTGCAGTGAGGGGCTACTTTTGTTGATAATGATTAGTTACGTTTTGTTTATTTTGTAATATGTTTATAGATACACACACACATATTTATTTACCGCAGTTTAACCATGATTCCGGCTCAATGATGTTCAGAGCCAAACAGGCCGGTGTGGAAAAGATGTTGTTGCCCAACATCGACCGCTCAACAGTCAAAGATATGTTATTATGTGCGGGGGTTTATCCCGGAAGATTACATTGTATGATAGGCTTGCATCCCGGATCTGTGAAAAAGAACTACATTAATGAATTGAATTACCTCGAAACATTTCTGGACTCCGGTAGTTTTGTCGCTGTTGGAGAAATTGGCATTGATCTGTATTGGGATGATACATACAAAAGCCAACAAATAGATGCTTTCCGGACTCAATGTGAGTGGGCTGTCAAAAAAAACATCCCTGTTTCCATACACTCAAGAGCAGCTACTGATGAAGTGATCAGGCAATTAATGTCAATGCAGGATATCCCCACGGGCATATTTCATTGTTTTGAAGGTAATAAAAGCCAGGCAAAAGAAGTTATAGATTTAGGTTTTAAAATTGGGGTTGGTGGTAATGTGACATTTAAAAACAGCCACCTGCCAAATGTTCTTAAACATTTTGAGCCTTCAAACCTGGTGTTGGAAACAGATGCCCCTTACCTGGCACCACATCCGTTCAGGGGTAAGCGTAATGAGCCGGCTTTCATACGATATACTGCACAAAAATTGGCAGAAATATACAGTGTGCCTGTTGCATATATAGCAGATGCAACTCAGAAAAATGCCATTGATTGCTTTAAACTAGGGGTGGGTTAGAAAATTAAAAATCTGTTGATTTTTGTACAGAATATTTTTTAGGATTAAAAAAAATGCTTACTTTGCAAACCTGAAATTGATAAGAAAACGTTCATTGAGTATGTAGGGAGAGGTGGCCGAGCGGTTGAAGGCGCACGCCTGGAAAGCGTGTATACGGTATCCCTGTATCGGGGGTTCGAATCCCCCTCTCTCCGCGCAAAGGAAACTGAGAAGATTAAGAATGAGTATAATTAAATGAAAATAAGTAACATCTAAATGTTTTTTTAACCATGAAAAAGTTATTAGCATTACTAACACTAGCAGGAATACTCACTTTAGGAGTATCAACTTCAGTTGCACAAGATGAAACTGAAGCGGTTGATGACGCAACCACAGAACAAACGGAAGATTCTGCTCAATCCGAACAGGTAGCGGATGATCAGCCGGAAACAAGCGATGCTGAAGAAGAAGCTGAAACAGAAGAAGAAAAATCAGCTTTACATCAGCAAATTAAAATTAAATTCATCGAAGGTGGTCCTACCTTTATGGGATTTGTGCTTGTTGCTCTGATTCTCGGTTTGGCTATCGCTTTTGAACGTATCATTTACCTGAACCTGGCTTCCACGAACAGCAAAAAATTGCTTGAAAAAGTTGAAAGTGCCATCAATGACGGAGGTGTTGAGGCTGCCAAAGATGTGTGCAGAAATACCCGTGGCCCGGTTGCCAGCATTTTCTATCAGGGGCTTGATCGTTATGATGCAGGTATTGACGTCGTTGAAAAATCCGTGGTTTCTTATGGTTCCGTGCAAATGGGATTGCTTGAAAGAAACCTGACGTGGATTTCACTCTTTATTGCCATTGCCCCAATGCTTGGTTTTATGGGGACTGTAATCGGGATGATTGGTGCTTTTGATGCTATCGAAGCTGCAGGTGATATTAACCCCTCATTGGTTGCAGGTGGTATTAAAGTTGCCTTGATTACAACAGTTTCCGGTTTGATTGTGGCTGTAATACTTCAGGTATTCTACAATTACATTGTGTCTAAAATTGACGGTATAGTCAATGATATGGAAGATGCTTCCATCAGCCTGATCGATATTTTAACTGAATACAAAAACAAAAAAGCATAAGCGCTATGTGGAATAAAATATTTAAATATGTTTCAATAGCTTTGTTTGTTGTATCTGTAGTGCTTGCTGTATTGTTTTTTGCAAAAGGTAGTTCTTTACTGGAAGCAAAATTGACGGAGGCAGAACAGTTGCCAAATGAAGTGAAAGTTGAAAAGGTTGGTGAAATAGCCAACAACTGGCATGGAACAATTCTGAATTGGGCTATTGGCTTATTTCTGGTTGTTGCAGGGATAAGCATACTTGTCTCATTATACAAGTTTGTGAAAACTATGATCGAAAGCCGTCGTGGTCTGATTACAAACCTGGTATCCATTGGCATTATTGCTTTGGTTATTATTCTTGGTTTTAGTTTTGCATCCGATGCCATACCGCCCATTGTGGGTATTGATAAACTGGATTTTGAAGTTACCAATGTTATGTCAAACAGGATTGGTACTGGTTTGTATATCACGTACTTATTCTTTGGGCTTGCTATCGTTGGAGTACTATATACCGAGATTTCAAAAATGTGGAAATAAACATTTATATTGGTGAAAAAAAGTTCAGTGTCAATGAATTTTTCATCATCAAAATAAATTAAAAACAGAATCTTATGCCGAGACGCGAAACACCGGAAATAAACGGAGGATCAATGGCGGATATCGCTTTCCTTCTGCTTATATTCTTCCTCGTGACAACCACTATGGATGTGGATACAGGTATAGCACGTAAATTACCGCCTATGCCTGATGAGGAACAACTGGAAGAACAGGAGGATGTTAAAATTAAAGAACGTAACTTGTTTGTTGTTCTGATTAATAAAAAGGATCAACTCCTTGTTGAAGGAGAACTTATGCTGGTACGTAATTTGAAAGATGAAGCCAAAGAATTCATCCTGAATGAAAACAATAAAAAGGATCTTCCTTTAAAAGAAGAGGAATACATTCCTGAACTTGGAAAAACTGTGATGGTGCCCCAGGGAGTAATCTCACTCCAAAATGACAGGGGAACATCATACGGAAAGTACATTGCTGTTCAGAATGAACTTGTGGCTGCTTACAATGAGATACGTGAAGATGCTGCTTATAAGCATTTTGGAAAAAGTTATGAAGACCTCAATGAAGAACAAAAAAAGGGAATCAGAAAATTATATCCCCAGCGTATTTCAGAGGCTGAACCTAAAAACATAGGAGGGAAATAATATGGCTGTTATAAAGAAAAAGAAAAAAAGAGCTGCTCCGGGTATTAGTACCGCTTCATTACCGGATATTGTTTTTATGCTTCTCTTCTTTTTTATGGTTGCTACCACTATGAGAGAAGTTGAATTGAAAGTGCAGGTTTCTGCCAATTCATTGCCTGAAGCTACTGAAATTAAAAAACTGGAAAAAAAATCACTTGTATCTTATATTTATGTGGGAAAACCCAAACCTGCTTTCCGGGCGATGTATGGAACAGAACCCAGAATACAGCTTAACGCTTCCTTTGCTGATGTCAATGATATACGTGAATATATTATCGCCGAACGTGAAGAACGCGATGAAGATGAAATCCCATACATGACAACTTCTCTGAAAGTGCATAGTGATACTAAAATGGGTATCGTTACTGATATCAAACAGGAATTGCGGAAAGCCAGTGCCCTGAAAATTAATTATTCTGCCAGGGAAAGAGAATCAGAACTTTAAAGTAATTATTAATACATACAACTTAAAAACGAAAGCTGCCAGTGTCCTGGCGGCTTTTGTTGTAAATTGAGTCTAACTTACTTTTCCATTTTTTTATGGTTTATGGTTTTTGATTTTTCCCGGATGCATTTTCTTCCTTATTTATATGCCGATTTTAATCAAATTTCTGTATTTTTACGTTTTATAAGACAACCAAAGGCAATTCTGAACGTCACATAAGTGAAAATAAAAAAGAATAATTATGAAAGTATTGACAATATTAATAATTGGGCTTTTTCTCTCTCCCAGTATCTTTGCACAAGATTCTGAAAGTGTTGACCCTCGCCTGAACGTAAGGTTTTCTGAGACCCAAATCCAACAATGGGAACAAAATTACCCCAATAGATTGGATTTGTATGAATTTGAGCTCGAACACGGGTACGATATTCAATTAATGCCGGAGGAAAAAATCCAGGATATGCCTTTTTTGTATTATTTGGATTATGAAACAAAATCAAAAGGTGAAAAAGTGCAATTCGTTGATGAACAAAATTTCAACCTGTATCTTTACAATTACAAGAGGGATATGAAGCATAATAATCATTATCGAATCGCCGGGACCAATAAAGTTTTGGTGATTTATGCCAATAAAAAATTTGTTGACATGTTTAATGAAAGTCGCAGTTATGAATGAGATAAAACTATTAGTAGTAACAATTATTCTGGGGTTTGCAGGACTGAGTGCCAATGCCCAAACCTATGAGATTAGTGACGGAGGAACTGTGAATACCTGTATCGGAACTCTGTACGATTCGGGTGGTGCCAGCGGTGATTACGGTAACAACGAGACGGAAACTATCACCATTTGTTCAGATAATTCTGCTCCGGTTGAATTGACTTTCACTAGTTTTAGTACTGAAAGTGGCTTTGATGACCTGACAATATATGATGGTCCCAATACTGGTAATCCTGTACTTGGAACCTATGATGGAAGCGATTTGCAGGGACAAACCATTACAGCATCAGGTAACTGCCTTACGCTGACGTTTTCTTCTGATGGCTCTGTTACTTACCCTGGATTTGAGGCTGAAATCTCATGTGCCATGGTTTGTCAGGATTATTCGATTGATATTGTTTCAACAAGCCCGGGTTTGTCTGATCCGACAGATTCATTGTGGATTGCTGTTTGCCAGGGAGAACAAGTTACTTTTACTGCTGAGGGAACATATCCAAACAACAATACTGATTATCTTCAGTCGGATGCTAATGTAACCTGGGAATGGGTAGCAAGTTCAGGAAATACAACAATTGAATTGTCCGGGCAGGGGGAAAATGAGTTTTCACCTACTTTCACAGAGTCCGGTGGTTACAATATTTCGTTGGTGGCTACGGATATCA
>JAYENB010000132.1:0-3170 GCA_034721855.1 Bacteroidota bacterium | reverse complement strand
ATTGCCGCAGATTCCATAATTTTGGCTGCACTCGGCATAGCTCAAGCAAGCTTGGCTCTGCCCTCATTTGCATAAAATTTGCACGGATTCCCGCTGACCGTGTCCGGCGGAACGCCGTGAAGACGGATTAATCTATTTCTCTCTATCCGTCACTCAGTCTCCCCATCATAATCTGTGGACAGCCCCAGCAGCTGTCGCCAGACAGCCCATCCGTGTCAACCCGTAAAATCCGCGTCATCCCAGTTGGATAAAAAGAAATCCAACGGGATAAATCAGCGTTCCAAAATCTGTCGCAGATAGCTAATTCGTGTCAATCCGTGCAATCTGTGGCAAATCATTCATTTGTTTCCTCAAAAAATCTTATTATTTTTACCACAAAATCAGAAGAATGTACCGATTTATTGCCATCATTACACTGTTTTTTACCCTGTCTGCACCGGCACAAGACATTGCCGTAAAATCTTTCCGCTGCCTGACACATGATATGGATGCCAGGATCGCTCATCCTGTCACAGACCAGAATGGTGATGTTGCAGCCCTCATCAAAGTAGTCACCACCGAAACCGGTTTTAAATTTGAAGCGGGCACGCTTGGTGTTGTAAAAACCGAACAAAAAACAAGCGAAATTTGGGTGTATGTTCCCTGGGGATCCCGGAAAATTACCATCAAACACCCTCAGCTTGGGATGCTGCGGAATTACATTTACCCCGAAGCCATCAAAAAAGCCACCGTGTATGAGATGGTGCTGACCACAGGAAAAGTGGTGACTACCGTGGAAGAATCTAAAATCCCCACGCAATATTTAATCATCACATCAGAACCTGAAAGAGCAACCGTATTTATTGATGAGCAACAGGTGGGAACAACTACCTTCCAGCGAAAATACGAAGAAGGGGAATATACATACCGTCTGGAATACCCGAAATATCACCCCGCTGCCGGTAAAGTCACCCTGAAAGAAAAAAAGAAAAGCTTACACCTAACATTGAAACCCAATTTTGGCCATATTCACGTCACGTCAGCACCGGAAGACGGCATGCAAATTTTCCTGAACGATGAAAACACCGGAAAAACCACACCGGCGTTGCTTACTGAAATTTCCTCCGGTGAACACCACCTGCAGTTAAAGGACACATGGTACCAAGCCAACACAAAGCTTGTGCAGGTCAACGATAACGATACCACTGACGTGGATGTTCACATGCGCAAAACTTATGCTACCCTCAGCATCAAAGCCACACCCGGCGCAAGTTTATACATTGACAACGAGGAAAAAGGCACAGGTAAGTGGGAGGGAAGGCTGTCCCCGGGCGTTTATTCCGTCACAGCAAAAAAAGACAAGCATTACAAGGAGAAAAAACAAGTAAAAATCGCAGCCGGCGAGGACCAGAACCTGAGCTTTAACCTCAAAGGAAAAACAGGTACCTTAGATGTCATTACCATGCCCATTGCTGCAGAAATATACCTGAACAACGAAAAATACGGGACCAGCCCGCTTACCATCAAAGATTTGCTAATAGGAGATTATCAGCTTGAGCTCCGCAAAAAAGGGTACGCTACACACAAAGAAACCATTACTATCACCGAAGATGAAACCCTGGAAATAAATGAGACGCTGGCCAGTGGAAAAGAAATCACCATTACCAGTGTTCCCGATAATGCTTTTGTGTATATTGATGAAGACATGCAAGGCAAAACGCCGCTTACAACCAACCTGTCATTTGGCAAACATACGGTTGAAGTGAACAATGGTCATGATTCGGAAGTAAAAACGCTAGATGTTAGCACCAGCGGGCCATCTGCTTTTTTGTTTGAGATTAAAAAAGAAGTGTCCATCACATCAGAACCTCCGGGGGCAGACATTTACATCAATGGCAAGCACCAGGGACAAACCCCGGCAACCCTAGTGATGACGAACAAGCCCACGACAATTAAACTTACCAAAGATAAGTACAGGGATAAAACCATTGACATGGATGAATTGCCCGGAGACAATCAAATCTCCGCCCATCTGGATAAAATTAATATTGTCAACGGTTACAGCCTAGATATCAAAGTTGGGACAGCCAAAGATGCCGGTTTTGGCAAGTTTGGGAATTTTGGCATTGCTATGTTTATAAACAGGCTGTATGTGTCATCATCCATTGGTGTTGCTGCACAACCACAAGCTTTTGACGGTGATATCAGCACCAATTGCTATGGCATCATGGTTAATGACATTGATGATTATTCCCCGGTAGGCAGGTATTACCCCGGTGAAAATGATTATAATTACACTGGCATGCAGGAATACGGCGATATGATGGTGTTTAGCATACAGGCCGGGTATCAGTTTGCTTTCCCTATTCCCTTTGCTATCCATGCCGGTTATGGCGGGCGCAAAATTAATGCGTACCAAAAGGTGTATCAGGCAAAACACGATTATTTTAGTATTGACAGTTACGCTAACGATATCAGCGAAGGGGACTATTTTACTAGTAACGTGGCTTACTCCGATGGATACAATTCCCTGATTGTTGGTATTGACATCCCGGTTGGGTTTCTGAAATTCGGTGCCGAATACTGGATAAACACGGAAGTGGGAAACGCTTTTTATATCAGCGTAGGTCTCTTTCTTAGCGATAAAGCCATAAAAAAAATGTATTAAATCATGAAAAAATTGTTTGTCATAATACCTGTTTTTTTGCTTTTGTCAGCCTGCCTTGACGATGAAGAAAGGATTGTCCCGAATTATACCTACATGGCTGATAAACCCGTGGAGGTGGAATATGATAACACAATCCTTTACGTGTATCCCAAAGACATAAATTCAGGGACTACCAGTTGGTGCAAATACCCTTACAGTGGTAATTTTGGCGCTACATCCCTTACCAACGGGCAGCCCAACACCGACAGCATTGTGGCTGAGTTTGAGTCCGGCAGTTATGCTGCTTATAAATGCGACACCATGACAGCATACGGCTATGATGATTGGTATCTCCCCTCAAAAGACGAGCTTAATGCCATCTATCAGCAAAAAGATACGCTGGGCAGCTTTGTGTCGGATACTTATTGGAGTAGCACCGAATTCGACGAAGAGAATGTCTGGGTGCAGGATTTTAGCGATGGCACACAAGCACAAGATGCAAAAAGTACGTACAATTATTTCAGATGTGTCAGGCGGGATTAAG
>JAYENB010000131.1:0-16227 GCA_034721855.1 Bacteroidota bacterium | reverse complement strand
GCTGCCAAGCTCACATACGATGGCACTATCCCTAAAAAGAAATCACTGCTAAAATCCGGAAAATCAAATTTTGATTTTGAAATAGGTGACAATTTGAAATTTACAGGCTATGTAAATGATGATTTTGAAACCATCGTGGATGCACCAACAACGAACAATGATTATTTGTTTGATATAAATAATGCTGATTGTCCTTTTACAATATGCGGCGAAGAAACTGAAATTGTTGATGTCACCAATCCTTCCACCGGCGAAACATGGATGGATCGTAATCTTGGTGCTTGTCAGCAAGCAACTGCTTCAGATGATTACAATGCTTATGTCGCTATATTCCAGTGGGGACGTTTAAGTGACGGGCACGAGTGTATTACATGGACAGGTTCCAGCAGCGGGACCCCAGTTAATGATACTACAAGCACTCTTAGCAACTCAGATGATCCCGGGCATAATGATTTTATTTTAAGTAATGTATCTCCTTACGATTGGCGTGATCCACAGAACGATGACCTATGGGATGGCGCAAGCAGCACCAACAACCCTTGCCCGAGCGGCTATCGTTTACCAACAGAAGCAGAATTGAATACAGAACGTACAAGCTGGGGAAGTAATAATTCTGCCGGTGCCTACGGTTCACCCCTTAAGTTTCCCGTTGCCGGGTACCGGTACAACAGCGATGGTTCTCTCTCCGGTGCCGGCTCGAACGGCTACTATTGGAGTAGTACGGCGGATATTACAAGCGCCAGACGCCTGTACTTCTACAGCAACTATTCCAGTCCGGGCAGCGGCTCCCGTGCGAGCGGCTACTCGGTTCGTTGTATTAAGGATTGAGTGTGCATAGAAGTTGATTTATGGTTCTAAACCACCATTTTTCAGGTTGAAACATGATATCATGAGCTTACACGTAAAAATATTTTGTTTCTGAATTTTTCCAACAACGGAAATAAATAGAATAGAAGTGAAATAAAAATCTATAAACATTTTTTGGTTTGGTCGGGTCAGAGCACTCCAACTCCAGAAACCCATCCTCGTGCTATCGTGCTATCGTGTTTCGGGTTCCGTGTTTCGCTCCATCGCCCCATCGCCAACTCGCCCCATCGTGCTTTCGTGCTTTCGTGCTTTCATGGCATCACTCCATCTCTCCGTCACTCCATCACTCAATCTCTCTATCTCCACATCACAATACGTGCCAATCTGTGTTAATCCGTCAAATCCGCGTCATCAGCATTCCAAAATCTGTCGCAGACGGCTCATCTATCCCCCATCAAAACCCGTTCAGATTCATAAACAAGGTGTGCAGCACAAACAAACACAAAACCTGCAACGCTCCTAACGTCGGTCTGTGGGTTATTCAATTTGGCTCTATGAAAACAAGTTTGCTTGTTTGTGGGAGATTAGCTCCGCTGATCTCTTAAGGGGGGGAAGTCAAGCATCAAACCCTACAGCCCTCCTGATGTCGGTCTGTGTTTTTTCAATTTCACAGCTTTTGAAAACAAGTTTTCAACGGTATAAAATTGAATAACCCCTTCCAGCTAACGCTGAAAAGGGTTTTCTGCTTGTCGGGGTGGGGAGATTCGAACTCCCGACCTCCTGGTCCCAAACCAGGCGCGCTAACCGGGCTGCGCTACACCCCGTACGAAATTCGGTTGCAAAGATAATAATCATTATCTAAAAATATACTTACTTATGAAATTTTATTTTTAAATCAACAACCTCTTTACCCGTTTTCACTGATTTGCTTTAGCTTGTTTCGTTTTAATATAATAATCTCACGGGCTTCTTCTTCGAGAACGCCATCTTCTTTCAGGGACTGCAACGTACGTATGACACTCATCATCGCCATGCCACTGAAATTGCCTAAATCCTGCCTTGACAAATGCATCGGAAAGGCATCTTTACCATATACTTCATCTGCCAGGTATAACATCACATCTGCTAACCTACCAGGCATTTGTTTTTTGTTCAGACTGCTGATGCGTTCATACAGATGATGGTTATTATAATTCAAGCTTTGAACAATCATGGAAGCAAATACAGGGTCTGTTTTTATAAAATCTTCGAGGCTTTCTCTTCTAATGTCAAAAATATCTGTATCGGTTAAAGCAATGACCGAATATTTTGCAATGTTATCTCCAAACAAACCACTTAGGCAAATCATGTTTTGCCCACTGACTATATCAAGCAATACGGTACCGTTTTCCGTCTCATATTCAAGTTTTACGATCCCATTTTTTACAAACATGACATGATTAACAATAACCCCTTGCTTTACTAAAGTTTCCCCCTTTTTAAAATGAATAAGCTTTTTGTTCTCCTGTTTTTCAAGGGTTTTATTCACAATTTTCTCAAAAGTTCTTACTTGTTGAATATTTTTCATATCATTATTATTGATTTAGAGTCATTGCAAAATTAAGAATTATTATAGAGATATATCTGGTAATATATTATTATTTTTAAGCATCAACTAATTCAAATGTCTTATTGAAACATTGAATCTATCGTTATTATTTTAACAACTAATGCATTTTTATTTTGTTTATTTGTCACTATCTTTAGTGATTTAAATTATAACACATGAAATTAAAAGCCTTTCTACTATCCTTCATCATTTTGATGCTGATCTGGCTCCTGCTGACAGGCACATTTGATTTGCCCATGTTGCTAACGGGTGTTGTCAGTGCATCGCTTATTGCACTGCTAATGTGCAGACGCTGTACCATTTTTAAGGGTATGAAAATGACCCCTGCAGCCCTGATTTACACCATTGTATATCTGGCGGTATTTTTGGTTGAGCTGGTACGTTCAAACCTGGATGTGGCACGCCGGGTGTTATCGCCATCGCTTCCCATCAATCCGGGGATTGTGGATGTTAAGACAAGATTAAAATCGCCCATGGCACGGATGATCCTCACAAATTCCATTACGCTAACTCCAGGGACACTCACTGTTGACATAGAAGACGACACCTTGTTTATACACTGGATAGACGTGAGCTCGGAAGACCGTGAGGAAGCCACAAAGAAAATAGTAAAACGATTTGAAAACATCATAAGCAAGATATATGATTAATACCATATTAATAATATCGCTGGGGTTTATCGGGCTGGCAATGCTCCTGACCCTTTACCGTTTCATCAAAGGGCCATCGGTCAGCGACCGTATGGTATCTTTTGATCTTCTTACCATCTCCTCCTTAGCCCTAATATCCATACTGGCCCTGAATTTTGGGCGGGTTATTTATATGGATGTTGCTTTGGTGTATGGTTTATTGAGTTTTTTAGGCGTTATCATTGTCGCCAGGTATTTAGAAAAAGGCATATAATTATGGAAACACTTCAAACAATTGGTGCATTTGTGGTACTGGCCGGGTCAATTTTCATTTTTCTCGGCGCCCTGGGTCTGGTTCGCATGCCGGATGTTTATAACCGTATTCAGGCCGGAACAAAGGCTTCCACACTGGGAACCTTACTCACCCTTGTCGGACTGATTCTTATTGTGCCGGCCTGGTGGAATAAGTTTCTGTTACTTGCGATTTTCATCATCATCACCAACCCTGTTTCATCTCATGTACTTGCCCATGCAAGCCATGCAGCCAAAATCCGTTTATCAAAAAAGACAGTAACAGATCATTACGAGACGTATAAAAAAGAAAAGGAGGAAGAAGCGCATGAATCCAAATCTTAACATCATC
Source organism: Bacteroidota bacterium (assembly GCA_034721855.1). GTDB lineage: Bacteria > Bacteroidota > Bacteroidia > Bacteroidales > ML635J-15 > JAQIBY01. Next base: position 12,539 of record JAYENB010000131.1, on the reverse strand, counting down.
ATCGCCATCATACTTGGCATTATCATACTAGTATTTGCAGCCCTGGCAATATATCATAAAAAGCTCAGCATCGCCATTATTGCTGCCGGTGCTGTGTCACTGCTGGCCTCCATCATGTACCTGCTGCTCGCCGCCCCCGATGTGGCAATGACTGAAGCAGCCATAGGCTCAGGTCTCAGTATCATTATTTTCTTTTATGCATTAAGTAAAATACGAAAGCATCATGATTAAAAAACTTTTATTATTCATACTGCTGGCAGGATCCGCCCTGATGTTCTGGGTCGGGATTTCCGGTTTTGAGGTTAAAGAAAAGCTGAATCCCATAGCATCCCACTATGCCTCTGAAGGTCTTGAACAAACCGGGGCAGCCAATATAGTTACCGCCGTTGTGGTTCGTTACCGCGGACTGGATACGCTTGGTGAGGTTACCATTTTGTTTTTAACCGCCAGCATACTTGGTTTTTTCCTGATCAAACGCGAAGGCAAAGAGGATTTCAGAGATTCAAGTGAGATTCTTAAAACAGCCTCCAGCCTGCTTGAGCCTATCATCATTCTATCAGGCGTTTATGTCTTTATCAACGGGCATCTCACGCCTGGTGGAGGATTTCAGGGTGGCGCCATACTAGCTTCAGCTCTGATTCTGGCCTACCTTGCAAATCCGAATGACAGCATAAGCAAAAACCTTTTAAAAATCACCGAATCCTTTTCCGGACTCAGCTTTGTCATCATTGGTGTCCTCGGGATTATCCTTGCCGGTGGCTTTCTGGACAGCACACTGCTGCCTGCCGGAAGCATTGGAAACCTCATTAGCGCCGGTGTCATACCGATCATATACATTTTTATCGGTTTAAAAGTCGGCTCCGAGCTGGCAGGCATTGTTACCAACCTTAAATACGCACCCAAAAACGAATCAGAATGATAACACTGGAATACATTACCTTAGGCACAGGCATTCTGCTAATGCTTATGGGAATCTGGGGACTGTTTACCCAGAAAAACCTCTTAAAAATCGTCATCAGTTTCACGCTGGTTGACACCGGCATACACATCCTGATGGTCAGCATCGGACATGTTAAAAACCGTACGGCACCTATCATTGATGATGCCGTCAACGCATCCGAAGTTGCCGATAAGGTAGTAGATCCCATTCCACAGGCCTTAGTGCTTACTTCCATTGTCATCGGACTGGGAGTTACAGCTTTGATGCTCACATTTGTGGTAAAAATGGCCAAAGACAACAATTCACTGAATGTTTCAAACTTTAAATCACTGAAATGGTAGCACCGATTTATATTGTAGCAATAGCACTGGGCATCGCTTTTAGCCTTGGTTTTTTCGGTAAAAAAAGCACCGGGTTTGCCACTGGTTTATTCTATACAGCTTTGGCTGCCATCGGTTTTATCTCAGTTCAATGGTTGATCGGCTTTATTTTTAACGGTCAAAGCAGCACCGAAGTGTTTACAGCAGGTTTGAAACCCCCATTCTCCATCAGCCTGCAAATGGGGCTCCACGAAGCCGTTATTACCACAATGATTAACCTTGTTGGTTTTTTGGGGGCAGTTTATTTTGCCGATCAGATTAAAAAATATGGCATTCACCTGATGATTACCTATCTGCTGCTCATCATGGGGCTGAATGTCATTGTGATGACCCGCGATATTTTCAACCTGTTTGTTTTTCTTGAAATTTCAAGCATTGCGATGGCAGGTATGGCACTCGTTACACAGGAAAAGAAATCCGTACAGGCTGGGTTCAAATACCTGATTGCCACAGCAATAATATCAGCATTTTTACTGGTGGGCATCATTCTCACGTACAACTACGGTGAATCCCTTTACATTAATGATCTGCTATCAGCCAACCTCACAGGCATAAAAGCAGGAGCCACAGCCATTTTTCTAATCCTGATGCCGGTGATTCTGGAACTCAAACCTTTCCCTGCCAATGGCTGGGGACTGGATATGTATCAGGCCACCCATCCCGTTGTTGGTTCACTATTGAGTGCCGCATCAGCTACGGCTTCCATTTTTGTGCTTTACAAACTGGCTCCCCTCGGTGGTGATACGGGCATGCAGATAATTGCCGTACTCGGAGGAATCACTTTTGTTGCTTCAAACCTGATGGGCCTGAAACAATCTCATGCCGGTAGAATACTTGGTTATTCATCCATTGGGCAAATGGGATTATTAGTTACAATTATTGGATTATCACCATATTTAGGAAATAAATTAACTTTTATTGCTTTCTCTATTCTTATCAGTCATTATTTGGCTAAAGCCGGATTGTTTTGGATATTAGGAATTGTCAAAGAAAAAAACATTAATAACTGGTCAAATCTTCGTAAAAAGCCAATATTAATGGTCCTTTTTGGCACTTTCATTTTTGCATTATTAGGCTTCCCTCCTTTTCCTGGATTTTTTGGTAAATGGGAACTAATTATGCAATTAGCCACTGCTGAAAAATATGCTTGGATGACACTAATTCTCGCAGGTTCCTTTATTGAAGGTATATACTTATTACGATGGTTTAGCAATGCTCTTAAACTTGATAATGTTGAATTACCGAACTTTAAAATCAGTTTAAATAAAATTATTCCAATAACTATATTTGGCCTTGCACTTTATGCTTTCGGATATTTAGTAGGGACTTTCACCGAAGCAGCTAATGCCATAAATTATATTCCATTATTATTTATCGTGCTTATTGCTACATTAGAATTCTTACCAGCATGGGCAAAAAATACTATCTCAATAGCAGGAGTAATTACATATATCCTATTTTTATATCCAAGTGTTGAAGGCGATTTGTTACGACAGGTTTTCCTTGGAATTTTCCTTGGAGGAGCTGTAATAACCCTTTTCTCTGGATACTATTACAAAAAAGGACGAAGATTAGGATTTTATCCAATGGCTTTATCAATGTTCGCTGGTTTAGCTATGCTAATTACTGCAACTAATTTATTCGAAATATTATATGGTTGGGAAATAATGACAATTGGTTCATATTTCTTACTTATTCGAGGAAAAAAATCTCGCCCTCATGGATATAGCTACCTAATGTTTTCTCTAGGTGGCTCCTACACAATGATGTTTGGATTTGCTTTAGCCTTTGCAAGTTTTGGAAATATTGATTTACAAGCGTTAACAGGTATTACTGTTTTACCTACCTTAGCATATTCATTAATATTATTAGGATTTCTCACTAAAACAGCTTCTTTCGGGGTGCATATATGGTTACCTGGAGCACATGGAGAAGCGGTTGCAGATATCCACTTTATGGCATCAGCAATATTACTGAAAGCTGGAGTATTTGGCATAATCCTAGTCCTATTAGGAATGGGAGCCGAAGCAACTTACGCTAAAAATGTACTATTTGCATTGGGATGGATAGGTGCTCTTTCTGCTTTAATTGGAAATATTGCAGCTTCCTTTCAAGAAAGTGCAAAACGACTATTAGCCTGGTCCAGTATAGGTCAATTAGGATATATCGTTTTTGGCCTTGCCATGATGTCACACCTAGGATGGACAGCTGGATTATTTTATACTATTACTCACTTCCTATATAAAGGGGTATTATTTTTAGTTATTGGAGGTATAGCCTTAAAACTAGGAACACCAATGATGCATAAAATGGGAGGATTAATAAAACGAATGCCATTTTCATTTATCGCAGTACTAATTGCTATTATTACTTTAGCTGGAATACCTCCTCTAGTTGGTTTTGCGGGAAAATGGCTATTCTATGATGCAATAATCACTGGAGGCTTTTATTTTCAAGGTATTGTTGTGCTATTCTCAGGAGTTGTTGCATTCTTATACCTTTTCAAATTAATCTATTCTATTTTCTTAGGACAACTAAAAGACGAACACCGTAATGTAAAAGAAATATCTATATGGCTTTTAATACCAGTATATCTCCTATTATTTGCTATTATGATAATCTCCGCTAAACCTGAATTTATCTTAAAACCTTTAGGAAATTATTTAATGGCATATTTTCCAAATGGAGCTTTAACATGGGAAGGAACCATGGCTACTTCAACTTTAGGATATTGGGATGGTTATTGGACAATGATTATCATTGTTGTAATGTTTGTAATACTTACAGGTTGGCTGATAATTACAAGCCGTAAAGCAAAAAAAGTAAAACAATTTAACATTGTTTACGCTGGAGAAGCTCCTGAACGTCCCGAGACAACACATTTGGCACATAATATGTTTGCCGGCTACAATAAAGTAATAGGGATACTTATTGCTCCAGGCGTTACCACTATATGGAAAACAGTTAATGCTTACTTCCATGATTTAGGTGACTGGTTACGTGGTATTTATTCGGGAAATGCTCAGAGCTACCTCATTCATATTGTGGCTTACACCGTAATTGTATTTATGTTTATAAACTTTGTTCTCTAATGGAAAATATTGTCGAAAAATTATTATGGACATTTCTAGGCTTGTTTATCGTGCTCAACTGGGGCCTACTCAAGACTAGCTTAATTCGCAAAATGGTTGCCAGGGTTGGTAAACGATACGGCATCCGCTGGTATCAGCCTTGGATTAACTTATTTAAACTTTACGGAACCCGCTCGCAAATTTCTCATGGTGTGATGTTTTATCTTGGGCCTGTATTCAGAATAGGTGGCGGAGTTGGCCTTTTTCTGTTTATGCCTTTAATTTTCAACAATCCGCACTGGAGTAATTTCACCTTTGCAGGCGATTTAATTCTCATTTTGTATTTCAAATTTTTTGGGATGCTAGGCATGGCACTCGGCGCAGGCGAAGGTGGACACCCCTATTCAGCCATTGGAGTGGGTCGTGGATTATCCCAATACACCGCAGTTGAATTGCCTTTCATGCTAGGGATTATTGCTTTAGCTATACAATACGATACACTTAACCTGACAGAAATCGTAGCAGCTCAGCAAGGTGGCATTGCCAACTGGACAATTGTTACTAACCCAATCGCATCGGCTGCCTTATTATTCTCCATGTTAGGAATATTCATGCACGCACCATTTGATTTAGTAAAAGCCCCTACTGAAATCCCAATCGGTCCACCAACAGAGTATCATGCTTCTTACTTGGGTGTGCTACAAACCAATGCAGCCATTCTCCACGTTACCGAAGCCATCTTGTTCATGAATCTGCTATTTGGTGGAGCCAACAGCTGGATAGAGCTAATCATAAAAACATTCTTTATTTATTTTATAACTGTATTTATCGGAGTGGTATTTCCACGGTTCAAAATCGAACAATCCGTTCGCTTTTTCCTTGGAGTCCCACTAATTTTAGGAATTTTGGCCATCATTTTAATTATGTAAACTATGTCAGAAGAAATAAAAAATAACACCCCACAGGACAACAATGAGGAAAATAAATTTCCGAAAGATTACCTGCAAAAACATACAGTCTATTCTCCTGATGGAGAAAAAATTGAAGTCGATCCACTAAAAGATTATTATCTTCAAGATAGACCTGAACGTCACGATCCTAGATACAAAGCAGTTGAGAAATTCCTAAACTGGGCAAGAGCTGAGTCTTTATGGATTCTGGGTTTTGGTACCGGATGTGGAAGTATTGAATTACCTCCTTTAACCACCCCTCGTTTTGATGCTTTCCGCTTTGGAATTGCAATGCGACCAACCCCGAGACAATCCAATGTAATAATCGTCTCAGGATACCTATCAATTAAGACATTGAAACGTGTTTTGCGATCATACGAGCAAATGCCTGACCCAAAATATGTGGTTGCATTGGGCTCTTGCTCAATCAATGGTGGAATGTACTTCGACTCGTACAACACCATTAATCGTCTTGACAAATACATCCCTGTGGATATTTATATTACAGGTTGTATGCCTAGACCAGAAGCACTCATTGCTGGATTTAATAAACTGAAAGAAAAAATCCGTAAAGGCCGTGCTGAAGGTGCCAACGAATACGTGCAACGATTTGATGAATATAAAGCAAATCAAAAACAAATTATTAAAGACTGGAACATGCCGGATTACAACTGGTAAAACATAAAAATCTGATTATGAAAGAGATATTAGAACGCATCACTAATCAATTTCACTGTCTGGATCACGAATATCAGCCAGAAAATCTCTCATGGGTTCAGGTAGAAAAGGAACAACTCGTTCCACTCTTATCTCACCTAAAACATACAGAGAATTTTGAGCATTTTGTGTTACTGACAGCTGTTGACTGGATAGAAAACAATAAATTCCAGTTGAATTATATAGTAACAAATTATGACCTACATGTTGATTTGGCAATTCGTGTCATGATTCCACGTGATAATCCTGTCATGATTACTGCCCATCATCTATGGAAACAGATTGCAACCTATCAACGGGAAATTCGTGAGATGTTTGGCATTGATTTTCCTGGTAGTCCACGTGTTAACGAGAGTTTTCTACTTGAAGGCTGGGATAATATGCCACCAATGAGAAGAGATTTTGACACTAAAAAATATGCAGAAGATACTTTCTTCCCTCGCCCTAGACCAGAAGGAATAGATCCTAAAATTCACATGAAACAAAAATTGTATCCGGATGAAAAATAAAATTTTCAACATAAACCCCGACCGCAGTAAATACCCGACTATTGGTAAAGACGGAAAACCTGAAATTGATCTTTCATCAGGAAAATTTGTCAAAATCTGGCAAGGTCCAAACCATCCGGGAGTTACTGGAAACATGTCACTAGAACTTACTGTTAGTGGGGATGAAATCGTGGATGCAAAAACCCATGTTGGATATTTGCATCGTGGATTTGAAAAACTTTTTGAGCGTAGAAAATACATACAATGTTTCCCTACATGCATTCGCATGTGTGTTCCTGAAGCAGATTCAAACGAATATTGTCTCGCTGCAGGAACCGAAAAACTATCTGGCATTGAAGCACCTGACAGAGCAAAATGGCTTCGTATGCTTGCCCTTGAAATGGCTCGCCTCCAAATGTTACTACGTACTGTCCCTGGACAAGGGGGAACCATGGGCCTTGGAATTGGCGTACAATGGGGAATGTATTTACGTGATCTCATTCTCGACCGCTTCGAAGAATTAACAGGTGGACGTGTTTATCATATGTATATCATTGCAGGTGGTGTACGCGGTGGATTACCTGATGGGTTTGAAGCTCGTTTAGAAGAAAATCTAAAAAAAATTGATGAATTTACTCATAATATCGACAATGTATTGTACCAAAATGCCGTATTCAGAAAACGTGCAATGGGTGTAGGATATTTAGATCCTTCATGGGTAAATGAATATGGAGTTGTAGGTCCAAACGCCAGAGCAGCAGGGTTTAAACGTGATGTCCGTAAAGACAACCCATACCTGTTTTATGATCAATTAGATTGGGATGTACCTATAAAAACAGAATCAGACATTTATGCTAGAACAAGAATACGTTGGTACGATTTGCAAGTTACTGTGGACTTGATACGACAGATTCTTGCAAAAATCCCTAAAACTGGTGATATCCGTGCAAAAACTCCAAATGTTTTAAACTGGAAAATTCCAGAAGGGCAAACCTATGTAAAATCTGAATCTTCACGAGGTGAATTTGGATTTTTTATGGTTTCCGACGGAACAGATAAACCCAGACGAATTAACCTTCGTGGCCCAAGTTATACACACGCAATCCCATTATTAGAACGCATGCTGATAAATACAAACATCGCAGATGTTGGGGCGCTAATGGTGTCATTACAAACTTGCCCGCCAGAGATAGAGAGATGAAAAAGCGATTGTCATTCAATGGGAAAAGGAAAACAATTGTCATTCGATGGGAAAGGGAAAGCAATTGTCATTCGATGGAAAGGGAAACCGATTGTCATTCGATGGGAAAGGAAAAGCGATTGTCATTCGATGGGAAAAGGAAAACAATTGTCATTCGATAGGAAAGGGAAAGCAATTGTCATTCGATGGAAAGGGAAACCGATTGTCATTCGATGGGAAAGGAAAAGCGATTGTCATTCGATGGAAAGGGAAAACGATGGTCATTCAATGGGAAAAATGGAAATAGTGTTAATTAAGATAAAATGAAATGAAGCTGGAAGATTTAAATGTTTACCAAATATCGATGAAGTATTCTGAAGAAATTTACACTTTAGTGTCAACATGGGATTATTTCAGCAAAGACACAATTGGAAAACAATTGGTTCGGGCTTCAGATTCTATTAGTGCTAATATTTCAGAAGGATTTGGAAGGTATCATTATAAAGATCATAAAAGATTCCTTTATTTTTCACGAGGCTCTTTATTTGAAGCAAAAACTTGGTTAACTAAGGCAAATAATAGAAAGTTAATTAATAATGAAAAATACAAACAATTAATTGCTATTTGTGATGATCTTGGAGTACGATTGAACAACTATATCATTTCTATTGGAAACAAATAAAAAATCGACAATGAAAATATTGACTCATAGTAAAAATATAACTAAAATCACACAGAACTATTCACTTGGAATTAAGTTTGTTAACACTATTTCTCAATTGAATGACCTTTTCCAATTGAATGACCTTTTCCAATCAATTACCCAAATAATTAAAACAAAATTCAGCATAAATACGAATAACTATATTAATCAGCAAATAATTCAAGTCTTATGAGCTTAAAACATATCATCAAACCATTCTCCGCTTGGAGTAACCTTTTTCGCGATCCGGTGACTGTAAAAGATCCACTGAATGATCGTCCAGGAGCAGCAAGATACAGAGGGTTTCACCAAAATGATATTGAATCCTGTATCGGGTGCGGCGCTTGTTCTACAATTTGTGAGAATGAAGCAATAAGCATGGTTCCCGTTGATGGAATTGAAACAAAAGAAGGCGATAGCGGTCTCCGCCCCCTCGTTGATTACGGTCGCTGCTGTTGGTGTGCATTATGCGTTGATGTCTGCCCAACAGAATCATTAAAATTATCAAATCACTATACTTGGGTTGACGAAGATCCCGAAGTGTTCAAATTCATTCCGGGCGTGGATAAAATGCCTTGGGACGAAGAGCCGTTAGGCTGGAAACGCCCTGAAGACAATTATGAACTGAACAACTTCGAGCGCATAGATATGCAAGAACTTGAGCCTGAAACCCGCGACAAATCATTCATTGAAATTGTTAAAGGATACAGCAAACAAGAAGCACAAAAAGAAGCTGATAGGTGCATTAATTGCGGTCTTTGTGTCTCAACATGTCCTGCTCACATGGGAATTCCAGAGTATATTGCTGCAGTCAGAGAAGACAACATTAACGAAGGATTTAAAAAGCTCTATGAAACCAATCCATTACCAGAAATTTGCGGACGTATCTGTACACACAAATGCGAAACAGTCTGTGCAATGGGACATAGAGGAGATCCTCTTTCCATTCGCTGGTTGAAACGTTATATTGCAGATCAAGTGGAAAGCGAAGATTACAAAAAAGTGCTTGAGCTTGACAGCATAGAAAACAAAGATCAAAAAGTTGCTATCATTGGTAGCGGACCTGCTGGTTTATCCGCAGCATATTATCTCAGACGCTTAGGTTATCAAATTAAAATTTTCGAAGCCTTACCACAAGCTGGTGGTATGATGCGTTACGGAATACCGGAATACCGCCTTCCATACGATCAAATTGACAACGATATTAATTTCATTCTCGAGCTTGGAGCTGAAATTCAATACAACACACGTATTGGGAAAGACATCAGCATGGAAGAGCTCGAAAAATCTTACGACGCAGTCTATTCAGCAACAGGATTACACGAAGGACGTAGCACTCGCATTCCAGGAGCAGATCATAAAAATGTTTATATGGCAGCAGACTTGTTGAGAGACATCACTCTTGGCAACGAAGTTCCTGTTATGGATAAGGTTGTAGTTATCGGCGGCGGAAACGTTGCAATGGATATCACACGTTCCATGGCACGTCTGCAGAATCAAAAATTCGGAAAAGTTGATGTGTTAGCCACGTCTTTAGAATCTGAGGACATTATGCCAGCTGATCGTGAAGAAGTTGTAGAAGCTCGTGAAGAAAAAGCAGTTATCGATCCTGGGTGGGGTCCAACAGAAATCTTAATTGAAGAAGGAAAGCTTAAAGGACTAAAGGTCCAGAAATGTCTCTCTGTTTTTGGTGAAGACGGACGTTTTGCTCCTAAATTTGATGAAAATCAAACTAAATTCTTCCCAGCAGATATGATTATCGAATCGATTGGACAAGGTGCAAATCTTTCGTACATCCCGCAATCCGTAAAAGATGAGTTGGAATATACTGACAGAGGCCGCATCAAAGTAGATAAACACTTCCAATCATCAGTAAAATGGCTATTTTTCGGTGGGGATATTATTGAAGGTCCGGATGTAATTCACGGTATTGCAAACGGACACAAAGCCGCAATAGGCATTGATAAATTTATTCAAGAAACAATAAAACAATAAAACTATGGCAAATCTGACAATCGAATACATGGGATTAAGTCTCCCATCACCAATCATAGCAAGTAGTTCAGGACTAACAGGTAATCTTGAAAAAATAAAGGAACTGGCAGAAGCCGGAGCCGGAGCCATTGTACTGAAATCATTGTTTGAGGAGCAAATCAATATGGAGGTTGATTCTCAGGCTGTCAATAACATGTACGGCAATTACGATGATGTTGAAAATTACGTATCGTTTTATACACGCAAACACAACCTGGATGAATACCTGAACCTGATACGGGATGCAAAAAAGGAAGTGGATATTCCGATTATTGCCAGCATCAACTGCATTTCGGCTGGTGAATGGACGGATTTTGCCAAAAAAATCGAAGATGCCGGTGCCGATGGCCTAGAGCTTAACATCTTTGTGCTTCCCTCCGACCCGGAACAGGAAGCAGACAAGTTGGTTGAAAACTACCATCAGATTGTGCAGAAAGTCAGTGATGCCTGTGATTTGCCCCTGGCGGTAAAAACAAGCTACTATTTCACTTCGCTGAGCCGCCGGATGGTTGAGTTATCCCGTGAACCACAGGTAAAATCCCTGGTGCTGTTCAACCGATTTTACAATCCCGATGTGGATTTGGAAAAGGAAGAAATCAAAAGCGGCCATATTTATTCTGTTCCTGAAGAAAATGCCATGTGCCTGCGCTGGGTAGGTGCGTTGTACGGAAAAGTAGACAGCGACCTGGCAGCTTCTCACGGCATTCACGATGGTGAAGCTGTGCTAAAAAACCTGCTGGTTGGTGCCAGCGCCGTTCAGCTTGCTTCGGTGCTGTACAAAGAAGGCCCTGATAAAATTAAAAACATGCTGAACACTGTTAACGCCTGGATGGACAAAAAAGGCTATGAAAAACTCGACGACATCATCGGGAAACTGTCTCAAAGCAATATTAAACGTCCGATGATTTACGAACGTGCCCAGTTTATGAAGTATTATTCGGAGCATAGGTAGGTTGAAAGGTTTGAGGTTTGAGGTTTGAGGTTTTTATGATTTGGGCGCCCGGGCGGCCTTCGGTTTCAAGCAGCCTCAGCAATGCACGGAAAAAACATGTTGCAGCAGGAGCTTCGCTTGTCGCTCTGCTGCTGCCGTTTTTCCTGTGCATTCCTTTCGGCTGGCTTTTCACCTACGTCCTGGCGCGGAAAAGATCAATATTTGGAAACTGATAACTACTCAGTGCAAAAATTAAAAAAACCTTAACTAGTGTCTGTCCATAATGTCCGATTTCTGCGTTACGCTTGTATTATTCCGCTTCTCTTTATTTTTTGCCAAACAATGGTTTATCTCATCTTCTATTTCTTTTATTAGTCTTCTTTTTTTTCTGCCACTTGAATCATATTTTGGCTTGCTTGATAAGCCTTTTTCTAATTCTGATTTTAACGAACCACTTTTTATTGCTCGCTCATTCTTCTCTATGTATCTGCGAACTGTTTTACGACTAATTTTTAATTCTCGTGATATCTAGCTATTACTTTTTCCATCACGGTAATACTTTATTAATATCGAATTTTTGTCAATCATACTAATCATATTTTTTGGGCTTTTGATTTAAAAGCCAAAGTTCATAATTTATTTTTAAGGTGGTACTTTTTCAATTAATAGGGTGGGGAATTTTCAATTAATACATACAACAGAGAGACAGAGAGATAGAGATAGCACGATGGCGAGAAGGCACGATAGGGCGACGGGGCGATGGCATGATAAGGAGAAATATTCAGAACTCAGGAAAAAATAAAGCTATATCCCTTGAAATCTCATGCAATCGTTCATTCGTGCTATCGTGCTATCGTGTTATCGTGCTTTCGTGCTTTTGTGCTATCGTGTCTTTGCGGTGAGGAGCGACTTTTTCTGATACTGATTAGTTACGGAAACTGATATTTTTTGGATGCAGCGATTTTTTTTGCGGCAGGACGGAGCCGTAAAGCCTGCCCGCAGTGAGGCGTTGCTGGTACTGCTGTGGCAGAGCGACCGGATGGAAGCTCCTGTCCACAGGAGGCAGCAGCCGCCGAACCAGGGCAGCTTGCAGGCGTAGGCCGGTAAGCTGACGTTGATACCAAACCGCTATCAATATACTGAAA
>JAYENB010000130.1:0-3186 GCA_034721855.1 Bacteroidota bacterium | reverse complement strand
AGATTTTCGGTATTATTTTTAGTCATTATAAAATACGGCGGATTCCCAATCACCACATCAAAGCCCACAAAATCCCCATCGTCATTTAATACCTCCGGGAATTCAAAGCGCCATTCAAAAGCGTTTTCGTAAATTTTGTTGTTTTTAACATCTTCAATTTCTTTTTCAAGCTTTTGGGTTTGCTCGCTTAGCTTATTTACTTTTTTGTTCCATTCGGATTTTTCTTTTTTTGATAATTCAAAGATTTGTCCCTGGTTAGTCAGCGTAAAAAGTTCACCGTTTAATTTTCTCAAACGCTTTACTTTGGGGTCGTTTTGCGAAATCTCACTTCTGAAATTTGTTTTAATTTCATTGATTATCCGTGTCATTTCATGTTTATGCTCTTTACTCTCAGCATGGCGATAAGATGAAACAACTGCACGGTAACCATCAACGGTCCATTTGCTTTCACTTTTTCGCAGGGCCTGCTTTAAATCGGCATCTAAATCAAAACGGCTTATTAATGAGTTACCGCATTTAATGTTAATGTCAATATTGGGTAATGTTTCAAGTGCGTCGGTTCCGTTTTTGTAATAAGCGTTTTTTAAAAGCTCAATCCACAGCCGTAAACGGCAGATTTTAACGGAATTTTGGTTTATGTCAACCCCAAACAAACAGTTTTCAATGATGCACTGCTTTTCATGGAACAATGTTTCCTGTATTCGCTGGCTTTCTTTGTTTTTGGGGTTATATTCGAAAATTTCGTCATCTAAGTTTGAAATTACTAACTCATCATTTGCTATCTCAACTTTGTGAGTACTAATTGGATTAAAATCCTTATCCACCAATATTTTTAATTCATCTTTAATGGCAATTATTTCATTAAGAGCAGAAACCAAAAAATGACCTGAGCCTACAGCCGGGTCGCATATTTTGAGACTGTTTACAATTGCATTGGCTTTTTTCCTTTCATCTACCCTGTTGCCTTTCTTTATAGCTTCTTGCAGGTCTTCTTTTAACTCATCAAATCCGTTGCATTGCCAATTTTTGCTTTCGTTGAATTTTTGCACAACTGCCCTGCGGATTGTTTCGCGGCTCATGTACATGGTAATGAAACCAGGCGTAAAGAAAGAACCGTCTTTATAACCGTTTATTTTTTCAAAAATTAATCCAAGCACAGAAGCATTTATCAATCTTTTATTTTCCTCTTGAATTTCTTCGGCTCCTTCGCTGGTAAAATCATAAGCATCCAAAAATTCAAACAGGTATTGCAGCGTATCCAATTCCCCACTTTTGCGTTTTCCCGTCTTTTCTTTTAAAACGGTAGAAGGAATAATTGGTAATGAATATTCATCTTCCAGGTTGCTTACCCGCACTGTTTTATGTTCTAATTCATTGGGTTCAAAAAGCGAACTGTTGAGATAAGGGATATTCCCGAATTTCCTTTTTACAATATCACTGCGTTCACTTTCCTTGATTGCCAGAACCTGAAAAAAGAGTTTGTTTAAGGCATCAAAATCAGGAATACGCTCAATGTTTAAGAACTTAAAGGCCTCATCCCCTGAATGGTATTTTACCAGTTGTCCTTCCAACAGTTTCATGAATAAAACCCGGTTTATCCATGTAATTACCAGTTCGAGGGCGACATAATAAAGCTGTTCTTCCTGGTTTTTTCCATAATCACCTGCTTTTATTTGCGATAAACAATCTTCGTATTTTAATATGGTGATGGTGTTCTCAATGAGTGAACCTGCATTCTGTTCTTTTTCGTTTTTCCGGCCTATTAGTTTTTTACTGCCCTTTTTTGTTTCCTGTAATCCGATGATATGAAGCAATTCAGCATAAAAACCTTTATCAAGGCTGTTACTATCATTTGCAAAGGGCAGTTTTAAAAGGTTTTCAGGTGAAAAAAGTTTGAACAAGGCAACAAGTTTGTTATCATCCGGCTTGTCATTGTTTTTTATGATTTCCTCATAATTCCTTATGTCAAGCCAGGTAAATGAAATCTCGCTGTCAAGCTCATTTAAAAATGGCTCGGCAACATTGTTGTAGAAAAAATCAGTTTTCGTGTCAGCTAGCCTTCCTTCCTCAAAGTCCGTAAATTGTTGTACCAACTTTTTGTTTTGGGCAAATAACCGGTCAAAATCATTAGCGTTGAAAATAAACCACTCGTAAATATTGGTAACAATCAGATGTTTTACTTCAATGTTTTTCCCGGAAATCCGTTCTCTCAAATAGTACAACATCAATTCATGAAGTGCTTTGGCATTCAGGTTTTCTTTTGTCGGCATTTCCGCTTTGTTGGAGGGCTTTTTGGTTTCTATCAGGACACCGACAGTGGAAGACGAATTTTTGCTGTTGTGTATCACTAAATCAGTCCGGCCTTTTGTGTTTATGTAATGATCAGGTGAGTAATAAGTATCGGACAGGAATTTGCTGATTATATTTTTGTGATATTCCTCCGATTCTGCTTCATTAATCTCGTCGTAGAGTCTCAGAATATTATTTTTGAAACTCTCAATCTGGGTGCGGTTGGGCTTTACCTTTAAAAAAGCCTTATTTATTGATTTTCGTATGTTGATAATATTCAATCTCATAAAAATATATCAAGTCAAATAATTTTAAAATCCTAAATATAATAATTCCGCTGCTATAATCCTATAAATAATTAAATACAAAATTATTTTGTTGAGCCAAAATAAACAGGTGTTTTTTTCCAATGGGTGCATAAACCACGACCTGAAGGTCGTAGTAATTGGGCTGAAGCCCTGATTATAGCTCTAAAGAGCCTTTTTTTGGCAAAAGCCCTGAAGTTATTTGATTTTTCAATTGGTGTCTTCAATTGCTCTGTCCTCAATTGCTCTGTCCTTTAGGGCAGAGCTAAGAGCTAATTGAGTGACCAGCATTAAACCTTAGCGCTTTAGCCCTTTTATTATTGTTAATCTTCATACAAGTTGTTTTATTTTTTACGAAAATAATAAAAAATCTTAATTTTATTATTATTGAACAAAAAAAACGCTTACTTCTGAAACCAGACCTGATTTATATAAATATTGAATACGTTAAAAATCAGGAAAATTACCATAAAGTAAAAACATTTAAAGAAGAGTTAATTGAGCTTTTACATGAGCATGATATAGATTTTGATGAAAAATACCTTTTATAATTCAAGCCCTTCAGGCTTGTAGTTTATATACGCGATGTATC
>JAYENB010000129.1:0-3189 GCA_034721855.1 Bacteroidota bacterium | reverse complement strand
TTTTGACTGCAGAGTCTGACATTTTACAACGAACTTTCCGCATGGATTTTGATAAAATCCATGAAGTGAAACAATTGGTGAAGGAAATGAACAACCTTCCGGAAATTGAATACGCTGAAAAAGCTCCATTATTCAGAATATCGATGGTGCCAGATGATCCCTATTACGGTGAAACCAGCGGATCATTCGGAACAGCGGAAGCAAACTGGCACCTCACCAACATCAATGCAGAAGCGGCATGGGATATAACCACTGGTGATAACAGCATTGTGGTAGCAATTCTTGACAACGCAATCTATGTTGATCATCCGGATTTACAAAATAAAGTAGTGGAACAAGTGGATTTAGGGAATGGAGATAATGATCCCACACCACCCGAAAACACTTACATTTGGTCACATGGAACCCATGGGGCAGGACTAATAGCTGCCGAAACCAACAATGGAGTAGGCGTAGCATCCATTGGTTATGATGTCAGTATCATGGCCGTAAAACTGGGTGATGATGCTTCAGACGGACAAGCTATGGCTGCCGGTTTCGAAGGCATTGTATGGGCTGCCGATCATGGTGCCGATGTAATAAATATGTCATGGGGATCACCACAATACTTTACCACCATGCAAAACACTGTTAACTACGCATACAATAAAGGATGTGTATTAGTGGGAGCAGCCGGTAATAACGGGAACGGCCAGGAAACACAGATGAATCCTGATATTCCGATCAATTATGTGGGGTATCCTGCAGCTCTGGATCACGTAATTGCAGTTGGTTCAAATGATGTGGGTGACAACAAATCTAATTTTTCAAATTACGGCACATGGCTTGATGTACTGGCTCCCGGAGGTTATTACAATGAAGGCTTATTTGGGGTAGGTGCGTTTACTGTTCTATCAACCACCATAAGTGAAGCCGGCGATTTGAATTCAATACTGGACGGAACTGGTGGTGGAGCTGCAGAATATGGCGTGAGCGGACAGTATGATCTTATGCAGGGAACATCAATGGCTGCACCGGTTACATCCGGATTATGCGGATTGATGCTTTCTGCCAATCCTGACCTGACCCCTGAAAAACTCACTGCCATTTTAAAAGCCACTTGTGATAATGTCGATGCTGAAAACACAGAATTTATTGACAGCATCGGTGCCGGACGTATAAATGCTGCTGCTGCAGTACAGGCGTCACAGGATTCAATTGTAGGCCTAATTGCTGATTTTGAAGCCAGCGAGGTAGTTATTCCAGTGGATGGTACTGTCGATTTTACTGATTTAAGTACCGGTAATCCAACATCCTGGTACTGGACATTTGAAGGAGCCATGATAACAGCAAGCATTGAACAAAACCCCAGCAACATTAAATACGATGAAACAGGTGTTTTCTCTGTTACCCTTGAAGTTTCTGACGGAACCAACACCAATGTGGAAGAAAAAACTGCATTTATCATTGTCACTGATGGTTCCGAAGGCCCCGAATCAGCATGGATTAAACAAAACACAGGATTTACAAGTCCTTACCGTGGAATCTTTCAGATTGCCATTGCAAATATGAACAGCGCATGGACATTAACATACGATGGCACCGGGGGATCTATAACAAGTGATTTTTCAAGGACATCTGACGGAGGTGAACACTGGACAGCTGATACCATAGAAGCACCCTCTAACCTTGCCCCCGGGTGTATTACTGCTATTGACAGCCTTAACGCATGGGTAGCTATGTATGATGTCAACGGTGGTGGTGGCATTTACCACACATCTGATGGTGGTGAAAACTGGGCAGAACAACCAACTGCAGCTTTCGACGGAACCGCATCTTTCCCCAACGTTGTACACATGTTTAATGACACTGAAGGCTTCTGCATGGGAGATCCCGAAGGTGGTGAATTTGAAATTTATACCACATCTGATGGTGGAAATAACTGGACACGCGTTGACGGAGCCAATATTCCTGATCCCGAAACAGATGAAATGGGATGGACAGGTGTGTATGATGCCGTTGGAGACATTGCCTGGTTTGGAACCAATACCGGACGCATTTTCAAAACAACCAACAAAGGAGCCACATGGGAAGTGGTTACAACCGGAGAAGATAACGTCAGCCGCATTTCCATGACCGATGAAAACAATGGATTTATCATTGCGCAAGTATTCAATCAAACAACTGGTCAGATTGAGAGTTGGGCTATGCGTAAAACCACAGATGGGGGAGAAAACTGGCAAGTTATTTCTTTTAGTGATCCAGCTATGCAACCATCAGACATTTCTTCTGTTCCAGGAACACCTGGTATGATTATTTCAGTTAAAATAAGTCAAACCATTGAAGATAATTTTTCAGCTTATTCTATGGATTATGGAACAAATTGGACAATTTTAGATGATTCTATTCAATATACAAATGTCCAGATGCTAAATGATTCCATTGGATGGGCAGGTAGTTTTAATTTGGATGAAAATACTGGTGGGATCTATAAATATGATGGTATTCCCGGTCTTACGGATCCTTACTTTACTTCATCACCTGTATTAGAAATTACCATGGGAGAAATTTATGAATATAATATCGAAACTGAAGATCCTGAAGGACTTCCGTTGTCAATAACAGGAGTTACAATCCCCAGTTGGTTGACACTTACAGATAATGGAGATGGGACTGCATTGCTCTCCGATACAGCTCCTGATATTACAACTGTCAGTGAAGATTTTAATGTTGAACTTGAAGTAACTAATACTAATGAAGGTACTGGCACACAAGATTTTGTTATTACTGTAAATACTTCAAATCAGCCTCCGGAGATTACCTCAACCCCTGTTACAGAAGGCGTAGTGGGTGAAGTATATACTTATACCGTTATCGCTAATGACCCCCAAGATGATGCATTGACATTTACACTTAATGAGAGTCCCGATTGGTTAACAATGACAGACAATGAAGATGGTACTGCTGATTTAACAGGAACACCGGATGTAACAAGTATTTTTGGAATACCTGTGGAAATTTCTGTATCAGATGGTATGTTTGAAGATTCACAAAATTTCGATATTGTTGTATTATCCTCTATTGCAGATTTTGGTTATGGTGAAGTGAATATTTATCCGAATCCTTCAGCCGGACAATTTGTGATTGAAAACTGCCAGGACGTTGATTATAAAATTTATACCTGCCAGGGACGCGTTGTTGAAAATGGCA
>JAYENB010000128.1:0-3273 GCA_034721855.1 Bacteroidota bacterium | reverse complement strand
TTCTTAGCGGCGAAATCAGAGGATTATATGTTTTTGGTGAAGATCCTGTTCTTGCTGATCCCAATGCTAATCATGCGATACAGGCCATTGAAAAGCTTGATTTTATGGTTGTTCAGGATATTTTCCTTACCGAAACAGCAAAAATGGCAGATGTTGTTTTCCCGGCTGCCTGTTTTGCCGAGAAGGACGGGACCTTCACCTGTACGGAAAGACGTGTGCAGCGGGTACGTAAGGCGGTGGATCCTCCGGGTGAGGCCAGGCCTGACTGGAAGATTATCTGTGATCTGTCCCATAAAATGGGATATACGATGAGGTATGATTCTCCTAAGGAAATTTTCGAGGAAATAAACTCGCTTCTTCCCCAGTATGGTGGAATTAATTACGACCGTATTGAAAAAGAGGATTATACATTGCCCGACCCCAAAGCAGCCGATGGAGGATTTAAATCATTTAATACCATATCCGCAACTATTTACACTCGTTATACGGAAATACTTAACTTCTTTGATAATTGGATATTCCGGAGCATACTGACCCCCCAAAATCCGGATAAAAAAAGCTGATTTTAATTAAAAATTTGCATGACATTCCGGCAGATGCTGACCCCCCTATATATAAATTTAACAAGGAGTTGTGTTTGTTTTTTTAAATTTTTTGTGATTTGTTGGCGGGGGCGTTTAGGATTTCGGAGCATGCTGACCCCCTGATCAATTTTCATTTCTAAACTGGAACAAACTGCCTCTCTTTTACCATGGGTTTTAATTTCTTTGAGGTTTTTTAACCTTTTAATGAAGAAACAGATGGCTGGAAAAATAACACCTATGAGTCAGATTAAACAATTATTGCGGATGCGTAAACTGGGAGATGGGCGAAAAACAATAGCCCGTAAGCTTGGAATAAGCAAAACAACAGTTAAGAATTATCTTGACAAGTTAAAAACGATGAACTATGATTTGGATAAACTTTTAGAAATGGATGAACCTGTATTAGAAGCTAAGTTTCATTCTGGTAATCCGGCTTACAAAGACAACAGCAGGTATGAATATTTAAAAGAAAACATAATGTATTTTGAAAAAGAGTTACAAAAACCTGGCGTAACACGTAAAGTGCTATGGGAAGAGTATCGTTCCCTCTATCCCGATGGATATAGTTATACCCAATTTTGTTTTCATTTTAAACAACAACTGGTTTCAAGGAGGCCTTCAATGGTTCTAAAACATAAGCCAGCAGAAAAATTATACGTTGATTTTACAGGAAAAAAGATGTCGTATATAGACAGAGATACTGGCGAGATTATTCAATGTCCTGTTTTTATTGCTTGTTTGCCTTATTCAGATTATGGTTTTGCTATTGCCGTCAGATCACAATGTATAGAAGATTTTATTTATGCATTAAGGATGTGTATTGAATTTTTAGGAGGAGTCACCGAATTATTGGTGCCTGATAATCTTAAATCGGCCATTATCCGCGCAAATAATTATGAACCAACTATCAACCATGCTCTTGAAGACTTTGCTAATCATTATGGCATTACTGTAGTACCAACACGTGTTGCCAAACCCAAGGACAAAGCTCTTGTAGAGGATCATGTAAAACTTTTTTATACCCGTGTAATGGCAAAACTGCGTAATGAAACATTCTTCGATCTTATAAGTTTGAACAAAGCTATTACAGATAAGATGCTTGCCCATAATCAAACACGCATGCAACAAAAACCCTATTGCAGGGAAGAAAAGTTCCTTGCAGATGAAAAACCCTTGTTAAAGCCACTGCCTAATGAGCCTTATGAAGTAAAATATTACAAACAATATAAAGTAGCCAAAAACAATCATATTTATCTTACCCAGGACAGGCATTATTATAGTGTTCCTTACAAATGGACAGGCCAAAAAGCAAAAGTCATTTATACACGTTCAATAGTTAAGATATATGTAAAAGGGGAACTGGTTGCAGTCCATCAGCGAGTTAAACATCCGGGACAATATACCACGGTAAAAAAACATTTATGTTCATACCATCAGCATTATCTTGACAGGAGTCCTGATTATTACCGGCAAAAAGCAAAGAAGATATCAGAAAACTTTTATCAGCTAATCAACACATTGTTTAATGGAGGTAGGCCACCGGAACAAAATTACAGGAGTTGTGATGGACTGTTTAGCCTATACCGGAAAACAGACCCTGAAACCTTTAATAAAGCTTGTGATATTGCTATTGAATGCGGTTGTTGCTCTTATAAATATATACTTAAGGTTATTGAAAATCTAAAAAAACAGCCAAATAAAGAACAAAAAGTAAAACAAAAGCCATTGCCTGATCATCAAAATATCAGGGGGCGGAATTATTATACACAAACAAATTTAAATTTTTAATTTTATGAAACAAATCGAAACACATTTTAGCCAATTAAGGCTATCAGGAATGGGACGCCATTGGCAGTCTCTTGTAGAAACAAGGAAAGTCAATGAACTTTCTCTGGTTGAAGGCCTGGAGATATTACTTCAGGCTGAACAAGAAGAACGTATAAACAGACGTTTTGAACGGTTACAAAAAAATGCAAAGTTCCGTTATCGGGCAAGCATTGAAGAAATTGATTATAGCCCTGAAAGAGGCATAAACAAAGACTTGCTTGCTAATCTTGCTACTTGTGAATATATCTCAAAGGGTGAGTCTGTATTAATTTCAGGGGCAACAGGCTGTGGAAAAAGCTTTATAGCCTCCGCACTTGGCCATCAAGCCTGTGTTCATGGCAAAAGTGTAGCTTATTTTAATACCCATAAATTAATGGCACGAATAAAAATGACACGCATGGATGGGAGTATGTTAAAATTTTTTGATAAACTTGCAAAAACATCACTGCTAATTTTAGATGATTTTGGATTAACAAATATTGAGCAACAGCAACAATTTGATTTGATGGAAATAATTGAAGACAGACACGCAAGGCTATCAACAATAATAGCCAGTCAATTACCCGTTTCAAGCTGGTTTGATGTGATAGGTGAAGCTACTATTGCCGATGCAATACTTGATAGATTAGTGCATACCTCTCACAGAATAGAATTAAAAGGAGATACTTTAAGAAAAAAGAAAAAATAACTGAAAAAATGTCAGTTAACATCTGTTCTTTGAATTAAAACCTATAGGGGGGTCAGTTTGCCGTATTGGGGGGTCAGCATCACCGGAATATCCAAGAGGTAATGGCCTGTTTCCCCGATGTTTTTCCATTGGCCTTTAAGACTATAACCGGCTGCCGGGACAATACAGTGAATA
>JAYENB010000127.1:0-3275 GCA_034721855.1 Bacteroidota bacterium | reverse complement strand
CCTAACCCCTTATTATGCCAGTAGGATCATCAACAATACAACGTATTAAAAACAAAATTACTGATGATTTATCAGGCTGGTATGATAAAAATGAGGCCAAAAATATCGCATCCTTATTGATCGAACATATATGCCAGATGGATAAAACCCGCCAGATATCCGAGGCGTCGTATGTTCCTGGGGATGATGAATTGAACGAAATCAATCGCCTGTTCCGGAAACTCATGTCAGGGATGCCCATACAGTATGTGCTCGGAGAAACGGAATTTTACGGCAGAAAATTCATAGTATCGCCAACAGTGTTGATTCCCCGTCCGGAGACAGAAGAAGTGGTGGAGGTTGCCATTAACCAATGTAAAAACATGCTTCACCCAAGAATACTGGACATCGGAACGGGAAGCGGTATCATTGCCGTCACACTGGCAGCAGAATTGAATGATGCTGAAGTTTTTGCCAGTGATATTGCGGATGATATTTTACGTGTCGCCAAACGAAACGCATCCTTGCACCAGGTACAGATGTCCTTTATTTGTCACGATCTATGGAAACAACAGGATGACCTGCCCGGAAATCTTGATTGTATTGTCAGCAATCCCCCTTATGTTACTGAAAAAGAGAAAAAAGACATGCATCAAAATGTGCTAAATTATGAACCCTCTGAAGCACTTTTTGTTCCTGATGATGACCATGTACGGTTTTACAAGCAGATTGCCAGGGTAGCAAAACAAAAACTACACGCCGGCGGCATGGTTGTTTGTGAGATCAATGACGCATTTGCAAAAGAAAGTATGAAATGTTTTGCTGATGAAAATTTTGGCAATATATTTGTTAATAAAGATTTGAATAAAAAAAATCGTATATTGACGGCAAGAAAACCATAAATGATTGTGTTATGAAAAAATGTATTTTTCCTTTACTCTTTACGTTTCTAAGTATCTCCATGGTTTATTTAAGCTCGTGTAACAGGGAAGATTCCGTGGATGTTAACCAGGACAGGATTTACACCCTGTATGAACTGAATTACGATGCCAATGCAGAACAAACAATAGCAAAAGCCACATTCAGAATGGGTGGTGCGTATGATTCCAAAATAAAACTGAGTGAAGGCAGCAGCGTAACGTTCAATGATTCGGAACTGAGCTTTAACGGCATTTATGCTTATTACACGGCAGAGTTCTCAGAGTGGATTGATTTGGGCACGTTTGTTTTTGAAGATCTGGATGGCAACGAATATACCAACTCGGTAGATATGTTGTACGTCGAATTTCCTGACGAGATGGATACCATTGTTCAGGGAGAAACATACCAATTTTATTGGGATGGAGATGCCTTAACTGTCAATGAAGAAATAATCCTTACCGTTGACGGCCCGCTTGACAAAGACACCAAAAGTTTTTATGTATCCGAAGAAGGTGCAGAATACATTGAATTAAGTTCTACTGAAACCGCAACACTGAGTAAAGGTGCCAGCATCTTAGCACTGGAACGCAAATATGAAACTGAAAGTGTTGATGCCCCCAGCGTCGGTGGGAAAATTATATCTGAATACAAAGCGGCAAGTTATGCAACCTACGTGGTAGAATAATTTTCTCGCATCATACAAATAAATTGTTACCTTTACAGAAAAATATTTGTTATGCATACGTACATTAAAGCTTCTTTAGTTGCCGGCATGTTCACCGGTTTTTTGCTGTTTTTCACATCCTGTGAAGATAATGATCGTTCATTTTTGAATCAAGACCGGATTTACACTTCCTATGAATTGTATTACAATGGCAATGCAGATAAAACATACGCCCGTGCCACCTTTAAACTCGGGAATAAATATGGCACATTGCTAAAATTGGGGGATAACAGTTCAATTGGTATTACCAGAGGTGATTCCATATATGATCCGGAGTCTTTGACGTTTATGAATGAATATGGTTATTATGAAAAAGAACATTCGTTTTACATGTTTGAATGTTGTTTTTATTTTACTGATGAAGAAGAAAATCAATATATAAACAGTATTTCTGTCCCCTCTGCAACTTTCCCTGAAACAATTGATACCATTGTAAGGGACAATACGTGGCAACTGTCATGGGACAAAGATTATTCTTTTCAGAAAATTGCACTTGAAGAAAATGAAAGCATCTCACTTACCTTTAAAGGTATTGCGGATGGAGATGTTCATACATTTTACCAATTCGAGGAAAGCTCGGAAAGCATTGTCCTTGATAGCGATGAAACCTCAGAACTTGAGCCTGGAACATACACATTAATTTTAGACCGTCGTTATCAACCTGAATTAACCCAAAAAACGAGTGCCGGAGGGACAATTACAGGTCGTTACCGGCCTGCAAACCGTACAGTTGTGGTGGTTGAGGAATAAATTGAGGTCGTCCAATGTCTAACATTTGTATTCCACGGTGCTCATCCCGACAAGATCGATACAGTACAATATTGTACGTCGTTGCTCAAATTTAAAACTTCGGACACTTAATGCAGGTTATAAAAGGCGGAGCACCCATAGGATTGGTGTTTTTGTTTGTTTTTTGAAGAGCTTCTTGATCTTCTTTAGTACATGATACTGTGACTAAAATTAAAGCAAGCGGTAGTAAAAAGAAATACTTCCTAATATTAGGTTTTAAAGGCAAATATAGTTTATTGTGCATACAGACTAAATTTAAAGACGAATTTTTTATGGTTAATAACTACAGCGGTTTTAAAAAGGTTTAGCTGTTTTTCACCCCGATTTCCGGTCATTTTTATACCTTTTTATCCGTTAATTAATTTGTTTTATGTTAAATGCACCTATTAATTTTTGGAATGATGGTTTGAAAAGATTCCTTTATTCTGATTATTTTCATAATATGAATTTGCACAATTTGTAAAATGATCCTATATTTGCACCCTGTAAAAAACAGATTGACATTGACACAATGTCAACAAAGGAGAGATGGCAGAGTGGTCGAATGCGGTGGTCTTGAAAACCATTGAGCTCTCACGGGCTCCGGGGGTTCGAATCCCTCTCTCTCCGCAAGCCAAAAAGCCCTGACTTTAGTCAGGGTTTTTATTTTCCCCCATCCGTCAAAAGCTTGCTTTTGTAAGGATGGGGGAAAATAAAAATACCGGCGAAACGCAGTGTAGCCGGCTTTTTGGCTTGACTATCCCCCCTCCGGGATCACGCGAGCGATTAGCGAGCGTAATCCCATAATCAATGGACAAAAACTTGTTTTTGTAAGTGGCGGGGAAACAAAAAATACAGACGTAACGTAGTGAAGTCAGTTTTT
>JAYENB010000126.1:0-3276 GCA_034721855.1 Bacteroidota bacterium | reverse complement strand
GGAGCTTTTTCAGCGTATTCAATTTCCGGAAGGTTGTTCATTTCCTTCACCAATTGTTTCACTTCATGGATTTTATCAAAATCCATGCGGAAAGTTCGTTGTAAAATGTCAGACTCTGCAGTCAAAAATGGCATCCTCAGGTCTGTGATTTGATAGTCTTCAATTAAATCCTGAAGAAAAAACACATCCTTGGGGTTAATTTTTCCGTTTTCATCATGACTGACATTCAGATTAACATCATTGTTGATTTTAAAATAAATGCGTCCGTCAACACACCAGTAATCTACAGTTTGTGCAAAAACACCTGCTGTAACAATTAAAGCAAAAATAAGTGATACTAATTTTTTCATAAGACAATCTGTTTTTAGTAATTTACGACAAATATAAAAAAAATTATGATGTCCGTAATTTTTTTTAACTATTTTTCATTGCTTGTGTAATATGTCTTTTTCCGGGAGGTCCGGGAAGAATGTTTATGGAAAATCCGGCGTCTTGTAAGTTCCTTTTAACCATTCCTTTTGAAGAAAAGGTAACCAAAATCCCTTTGGGTGATAAATGTGAAGATATTTTTTTAAACATGGTATATGTCCAGGCTTCAGGATGTGTTTCAGGAGAAAAAGCATCAAAATAAACAAGATCATAGCTTGCTTTAAAATCAAATTTTGTAAAATCTGCCTGTGTTTTTTTCAATGTAAAAAGATTACTGCAAGCATGAAGTTTTCCCCATGGTAATTTTGAGATAGCAATGCCCGCACTGCGAACAGGTTCTTCATAGCGATTATAATAATTCTCAAGGATTGGTAAAGCTGGAGGATATAAATCTATCCCGTGATAAGTGACATTAAGGTGTTGCTGTGTAGTTTCCAGGTGGGTTAATACGGCATTCAATCCCGTTCCGAAACCAATTTCAAGAATGTTAATTTTTTGTTTATTGGCAGCATGTAATCCATTTTGAATAAAAATATGAGTGCTTTCGGTAAGTGCACCGTTTACGGAGTGGTAATGTTCATTGAAAACATCACTGTACAAAGTATAGGAGTGGTCTTTTGTTTGTACTATACGGTTCATACCGCAAAAATACAAAATTTCAGAACCGAAAAGAAATGGCTACCAGATGCATCCGGCAGCCATGGATATTTGCAACTATAAATATAACCTATGCAGGTTTTTCAACTTTCAGCACATCATTTATCGCCTTTTCAAAACTGTCTTTTGGCAATGCGCCTGCAGCCATTTGTGGTTTCCCCTCTACCGGTATAAATAAAAGGCTTGGAATACTTCTGATGCCAAATATGGCAGCCAGCTCTTGTTGTGATTCAGTATCAATCTTGTAAAAATTTACCTTGCCCTTATATTCTTTGTCGAGTTCTTCAACAACCGGTTCAACCATTTTACAAGGAGCACACCATTCCGCCCAAAAATCAATCATGGCGGGTTTGTCTCCTTTGTAGTTCCACTCTTTTTCCTTGGTATAATCAAATACCTTTTCAATAAATGTTTCTTTTGTTAAATGTTCTACCATAGCTTTGTTATTATAACAATTATTACTTTTGTATTTTATTTAACCTTAACAACAAGATAGATTTAAAAATGTTTACAGGAATTTATTAAATGGATAAAATTGTACAAAACATACAAATTCCGTTGTTCGAAAAAATCTCGGAAATAGCAGATAATCATGGCATAAAGTTATGGCTGATAGGTGGTTTTGTTAGGGATGTGCTTCTATGTCGAAACTCGAAAGATATTGATATTGTTGTGCTTGGAGATGGTGTCAAGGCTGCTAAAATGTTGGCAAGGCATTTAAAGGCTGAGAATTTGAGTGTTTTTAAAAATTTTGGCACAGCGCAGATGCGCACTGGGGATTATGAAATTGAAATAGTGGGAGCCAGGAAAGAATCTTATCAAACAGACTCACGAAAACCTGATGTAGAAGCAGGAAGTATAGAGGATGATCAGAACCGCCGGGATTTTACTATCAATGCCATGACTGTTAGCTTAAACCGGGAAACTTTCGGCGAGTTTACAGACCCGTTTGATGGGGTATCCGATTTAGAAGAAAAGCTTATCAGGACGCCGTTGGACCCGGATAAAACATTCTCCGATGATCCATTGCGTATGCTCAGGGCTATACGGTTTGCTTCACAACTGGATTTTAATATTGATGCGGATTGTTTCAATGGAATAAAGAAAAATGCAAATCGCATAAAAATTATTTCGGAAGAGCGTATCGCTGATGAACTGAATAAAATTATGGCTTCTGATAATCCGGGAAAAGGGTTTGTATTGTTAAAGCAGTGCAGCCTGCTTAAAATTATTTTACCCGAACTGTGGCAATTAAGTGGTGTGGAAGTGCAAGATAACCGCGCACATAAAGAAAATTTTCTGCATTCTGTACAAGTAATGGAAAACATCGCTGAAAAATCAGAGGATATCTGGTTGCGTTGGGCAGCATTGTTGCATGACATTGGTAAAACAGCAACTAAGAAGTATCAAAAAGGTCATGGATGGACGTTTCATGCGCATGATTTTATCGGAGAAAAGATGATCCCAAATATATTTAAACGGTTGAAATTTCCTCTCGACGCAAGATTGAAATATGTGAAAAAAATGGTTCGCCTGCACATGCGTCCCATAAGCCTTGTGGAAGATAAGGTGACTGATTCAGCAGTAAGGCGCCTTTTGTTTGATGCTGGTGATGATATTGATGATCTCATGGATTTATGTGAAGCGGATATTACATCCAAAAATCAACGTAAAAAAGAGAAATACCTGCAAAATTTTAGAAAGGTCAGGAAAAAACTTCATGAGATAGAAGAAAAAGACCGCATTCGTAATTTCCAACCACCCGTGGACGGGAAAGAAATCATGGAAACGTTTAACATCAGTCCTTCCCCTGAAATTGGTAAAATCAAAGATGCCATTAAAGATGCCATATTAGACGGAAAAATCCCAAATGAACATGAAACTGCCCGGGATTACATGTTTAAAAAAGCCAAAGAGTTGGGAATTGAAAAAAAATAAGAGGTGTTAGGGGCTAGGGGTTAGGAAAAATTTCACTCCTAATACCTACCCTAAACCCTAACCCAGATAAACCCCGTAGGTTAAATAACCAACGGGGTAAACTGGAAATCCTAAATTCTAACCCCTAAATACTAAACAAATTCAAATGATAAAAAATCAAAATTCAAAACAATATGACCTGGAACTTTTCTTTTTGCCAAAAATGTCAGAATATTTGTTAAAAAACTTCCCAAAACTATTGCCAATATTGAA
>JAYENB010000125.1:0-3287 GCA_034721855.1 Bacteroidota bacterium | reverse complement strand
CCACTGCCTGCATCGAAAGTATATGTTTCACCCTCACAGATTTC
Organism: Bacteroidota bacterium; assembly: GCA_034721855.1. Lineage (GTDB taxonomy): Bacteria > Bacteroidota > Bacteroidia > Bacteroidales > ML635J-15 > JAQIBY01. Next base: position 3,243 of record JAYENB010000125.1, on the reverse strand, counting down.
CTGGTCTGTACCAAAGTCCACCGCTGGCAGATCATGAATGGTAACGGTAGCAGCGGTGCGTGGTGACACGCAGATCTCATCCACACGAACCTGCCAGTAATAAAAATAGTAATAATATTCCAGGTTATCAGCGGTATTATCATTGATTGAAAGCACTCCGGGTGTTTCAAAGGGGTAAGCAAGAACACCAGTGGTTCCGCCACCATTGCGGTAAAGGTTTGGTGAACCCGGTCCCATCAGGGTGTAATTGGTTCCTGCGGGCACAGTAAAATTCAAATCCACAATGCTTTCGCCATCGGGGATATTAACCGTTGTGCTTTCAATTTCTGTATCTGTATTGTCAAGCAAGCTGATGGTTCTGTCACCAGCCCCATCGGCATAAACCGTCACAGATTCAAGCACAAATTCGGTGTAAGCATCAAATATAAGGCCGTGCTGATTGGCACTTGTAAAATAGCCACCATCGCCAGTACTATCAGCCTTTCCTGAAGCATAATACTGTGAATTTATCACGGTATTGTCTGCATAAACGGTGGTGGTTGCTGCATAATTATCGGTATAATCTGCCCCTGTTGCCAGGAAATTACCGCCGGTTTCTGCATCGTACCAGTTGACTTCACCTGAGGCGGTGGCAGAAAGGGTAAGCGTATCTGCACCACAATTTTCTTCATCGGCAATGACCGGTGCATCTGGCATGTCAACGGTGATGTAATCAATCATTGTGGTATCATCGCTACCATGGGCATTGCTAACGGTAAGGCTGACAGTGTAGATTCCATCCAAATTGTAAGTATGCAATGGATTTTGCAATGAAGAAGCATTCCCGTCATCAAAATCCCAGCTCCATGATTCAGGGTATAGGGATTCATCATTAAATTGCACCACCCCATCACATGAAGATGTAGGCGAAGCGCTGAAAGCAGCCGTTGGAGGCACAGCAGGGCTTAACACATTCAATGTATAATCTTCCACTTCGCCTGCGCTTGAATTTCCACAGGGGTCTTCAATGGTTGTAGCTCCGAATCCAGTCATTTCAGAACGGATTCTGATCCTTACTTCTCCGGGAGATACCGTTGCCGGAACAGTAAAAGCATCGGAAAAAGGGCCACTTCCTTCAGCCGAGGTAAACAATGCTTCATCCACATCGTAAAAATCGCCGTCACGGTTCCAGTCTGCCCAGATCATAACATGTGCGTCATTCCACCCAACATTTTCTATTGTTACTGTAAAAGTCTGATTATCACCTGGCAACACATCCGTTGACTGATTAGTAAAATTAGTATATGTTCCAGTTCCTGACGAATTATTAATGTCTCCCATTTCTACCTGTGAAATGTTTGCTGATGTTCCATCATCGGATCCAGCGTCACAATAATCAACAATCACAGTAATGTAACCGGTTTTGATTGTATCATCGCTGCCATAGGCATTGGTAGCGGTCAAGCTGACATCATACGTTCCCCCCGTGTTGTAAGTGATTGATGGATGTTGCACTGTTTCGCTTGGAGGCGTTCCCCCGTCAAAAGTCCATTCCCAGTCGTTGGGAATATTGGCAGATAAGTCGGTAAAATCAACGGTGCTACCCACGGTAACCGTTGTGGCAGAAGCTTCAAAATCAGCTACCGGTGGTGCAGCCTCCATGACTGTAATGTAATTTTCCTTCAGTTCACTGACATTACAGCCTTCGGAAGTGATTTCCATGTTGACATCATAAGTTCCTGCTGTATTATAAACTACTGATGGATTGACATCTGTGGATGAATTAGGATTACCACCGGTCAATGTCCAACTGTATGAAGTGATGGTACCGGTACTCAGATCCGTAAAATTCACGGTTTCTCCTTCAAAAATGCTGGTTTGATCGGCTGTAAAATCCGGGACACCAACATTGTCAGGAATAAGTTGTACATCTAAGCGTGTGCTGTCATCATTTACGACACTCACTGTATGTGTCTGAGATTGGTATCCGGATTTTGAAAACGTCAGGTCCCAGCTCCCTTCATAAATCGGGCGGTGGTAATTGCCAACCGGTGCCGACGAATATATATGTGAACTGTCCTGATCGTGACCGGCAATTTCCACCCTAACATTTCCTAAAGGAGTGCCTGTACAGGCATCAGTTACAATCCCACGAACACCGAAAAGTACCTGCTCGGTATAATCAATGATTGCCTGCTGATTGTAATCCCAGTAATTGGGCAACAAAGCTGCATCCACTAACTTATCCGTTGACAATTCCAGGGTCGTTTCACGGCATTGCTGGAAATAATTCATGTAATCCTGACGGCTGCCACTAATAACATACCAATCACCACCTTCTGTGACACCGCCCTCATCGGTAAAATAACCGGCAGGGCTGTTAGCCTGTGCATCGTTCGCATAAATCCAACTTACATGCTGCCACCAATCGTCGTCAGGATGCGCATTTTGTGCACTTGTCCAACTGTCCCACGGGTAATTGACAAGTTCAGCACCACTGTGTGTATTAGCAGACATCACAAAATCATGGGCTTCAGCAAAATCTATCATGATTTGTGTTTCCTGTGCTGTAGGACTGCCATCGGGATGCTCACCATTGTCCTGGTCAGGAAAATTCCGGTTAAGGTCAATTCCGTTAACATTGTATCTAATAGCTCCTGCAACATCATCACAATTGGGTTCTGACCCATTGAACGTGCCATCCGGATTAGCGAGGGGATTTATATACAATTCGACTTCATCAACGAGGGTAGTAACCAGCGGATCGGATCCGTAATTTGTCAGAATATAATCTATAGAACGAAGTCCAATGATATAATCAACCAACTCATCACCGTGCATGGTATGTGTCCAGAAAAATTCCGGTTCATCTTCATCCACTCCAACATTATCAGAAATTTTCAGCACAAGAATATTTAAACCGTTTACAGACTGACCAATGGTGTCCAATTCACAAATACTTGAATAATTGGTTGCATAAGCATTCATCATTTGCACATACACATCATGCGTGGGATACCTGTCCCAACCAGCCATTTCTGCTACGGTGGTAGCCATGGTTGTGGCTTTTGATTGATTATAATAAGATTCCACCGGCTGAAAAAGGAGGTCGTAAGACAAAAATGTTTCAAAAGCACTTTCATTGGCATAAGCAAAATACGTTGTTCCGTCTTTGCCGTCAATGGATAAAACATCACTCAATTCATGAATGATTTCGGGGGAAGTGCATTCAAATTGAAAATAAAATTCACCACGTTCTTCGAG
>JAYENB010000124.1:0-16747 GCA_034721855.1 Bacteroidota bacterium | reverse complement strand
GCTCAATTTAAATAAAATGGTGTTAGAAATATTTGGTTCTATTGAATTAGTAGGCAGTAGGCAGTAGGCAAAAAGGGAAATGTCTTTTGCCAATTGCCAACTGCCTTATTGCCAACTAATTTGCGATCCAAGTGTAAAATTAACACAAACACTATTCATTTCATTTTCCTTCGTTATTCGTTATTCAAATGATAAATATCAATAACTTTGATTAAAATATTTTGCGAATTAACAAAATATTTGAAACAACATTGTAGTTTAATAGAGCCAACAAGGTTAACTGTTTTTAACTGTGAACGTTTACAAAATTTCTCAAAATTTGAACCGCACCTGCAATTTCACATCCGTTTTATGCGGGGCATCAATTTGACTTAATGAGCTACTGACAACATCTCTGTTGTTATAATATGTCCGTGCAATCCTGAACCAGATGTCTATGTTATCATGCGGTGAATATTTTGCCAGCAAATACACTCGATTGCCATGATAATAATAGGAGGGAATGGAAAAGGCATAAAGCACATCATATTCATACGAATATATCCGTGTATCGTAAGAATCCGTACGGAAAAGTGCAAACCGGGTAACAAACCTCAGCGGCATTTTTTGCAGTTGCCAGATGACATCCTGCGACAGCACCCAGCCATGTTCCATTGTTTCGGCATCATTGGCCTGAAAACCGGCATATTCCACTTGTGATTTTAAACGCAGTTGATCATCGGGTTCAATTTTTAAACTGTACCTAGCTTTCAATTGTTTCTCCGGCAACATCAGTGACAAATCTGTATCATCAATGCTTAGGTTTTCTTCTTTTTCCTGGCCTTTCATTCGCACGTACATGCTCACAGCCCGGCTCATTTCATAGTCAATTTGCGCCAGCCAGTCATAGCCATTGGATGGGCTGCCGGCGTTGTATCTCATCCATGGAAATCTAAACATATCCATATAACAGTGAAGTGTCCAGTCAGCAGCAGGATTTACCTCTGCGCCAAGATAAAACCCTTTTTCATTTCCAAGGGTGGATTGTTCACCAAAAGCGCTGGCGTACCCGGCATAATAACCAGGGGAAATGTTGCGGTACACACCGGAAAAAGCCACTTGAGGAACAGCATTGAACACAAAGCCTCCCACAACTGCCGGTTCATACACATCGTTGGTAGCCACCTCGCCAAACAAAGCGTATTTACGGTATTGGTACCTGAAATCAGCACCGAGGTTCATAAAACTGTTGCCTGAAAACCGGAACAATTCATACGGCTGGTCACCGGTAAGCAGATCAGCATTGTATTTATAAAATGCATACGTCATCCCCAGCCTGAGGTTTTTATGGCTGTATTTTACATTCCCTCCGGCAATTTGTTCGTTGATGGCATTTTTGTCTGCTATTTCATTGGGTGTACGGTGATACCCGACATTTTGGAATGATGTCACCGATTCAATGCTGTTGGTGATGGTGTCTTGTAAATCAATGTTGGCATCAATGCTTTTGTTTGAATAAAATGCTGATATATCAAAAGCACCCAGCCTTATTGTGGTACCACCACCACGCATAAACTGGTTTTCGTTGCTGCTAGTGTAGCGGTAAATGCCCCGTCCTTTGCGTATCACATTCATCACATAGGGGGTTTTTCCAAAGCTCATTGATGACCAGGCTACCAGCCCCTGTCCAAACTGTACGGAATAATCACCAACATTCAATGTTTTAATCACTCCCACATCCTGGATTTGCACATGGCCGGCATAATAATCAAAACCATACGGATTGCTGCCCGTGAAAAATTCTTCTCCGGCATCTTTCTCAGCAGTCAGCCCGATGCTGAGTTTATTTTTGTAATAATATTTATACCGGAGGTACAATTTATCCGGCGATCCAAGGTACCTTGATTTATCGGGATTTTCTGCCAAAATGCTGTCGGGAATTTCCCGGTATCCTTTTTGTTCCTCCAACACCCGTTCATGACGCAGAAAAAGATCATGCCTGCCATATTTAAACGCATTTTTCAGGGGAAATTCTTTCACCCCTGCTGCTCCGGTTTCAAAAGAAACAAATGGCATCATCAACCTGACAAGTTCTTTATCAAACCCATACAAAAACTGCAATTCGTAAGGCGAATGTATGGTGGCCACGTTTTTGCGGTAATTCAATAAATTGAATACCTGAAAATCCGTCAGAAACACCAATTCACTCAGATCTGCCTCGCTTGCCTTATTGATGTTAACGGGATCTTGCGACAACTCAATCATGCGTTCAACAAAAGAGGAATAATCCAGTTCGGCATCACTGCGCTCGGCCAGAATTTCGATAATGCTTTCTATGTCTGAATTTTGAGACATTTCAGAAAAATCCTGGGCATGGAGTTTTGATGAAAGCAAAAATATGCAACCACTTATCAACAGGTATGTAATGAGATTTTTAAAATGCATAACTTACTCCCAAATGTGGTGAATTGAGCAAAATATTATCATAAGAATAAGCCAGATCAACATTCAGGTTGTTCCATGCCCATCCGGCACCAAAACTTACCTTAACAGGTTTGGCATTGACGCCGGTACGCAGGTAAAAATTATCCATCAGGTGGTATTCCAGACCGGCTTTAAACATTGTATGGCTAGCCATTTCAGTTTCTGCTTCAACGCTGGCAAGCAAATCATCGGTAAACCAATACCCCACTCCTATGCGCATGCCCACAGGCAGTTCTTTGTTTCTTTCCCCGTTAAAGCCAATGTTGGCCGGATTATACACCTGCACACCAAACATAAAATTATCGGCAGGGGTTGCCAGTAAACCAGCATCAAAACTCAGTATGTGGGCATTGCCATAAAACTCAGGCTGAAATGTGTTCAGATAATTAAGCTGAATTCCCATAGACAACCAATCAAAAAGCCGCATGGAATAAGCAAACCCTATCCTATTTTCGCTGTAATGGGAATACCCGAAATGACTGACGGAGAGAGCCATAGCATTACCTTCTCCGGGCATGACAAAGGCCATGGATAGCTGTGACATTTCTTTGACAAAAAACCTGTTTTCCCAGGCAAGCCCCAGTCCCATTTTATCCACACCTGTAAGCGCTCCGGCATTGTTAAAGCCGGCCCATACATCACGGTTAAACAAGCTGGCATCACCCATCCCCGCTGAACGGGTTCCTGATTGCCATTTGTCATGTTCTGCCATGGCTATGGTACCGCACCATAAAAACATCAGTAATAAGACAACATGTTTTTTCATTTGACCCTGTATTCAAAATTAAGTTCAGACAAATTTTCATTGGCTTTCACGATCTTTTGTTTCAGCCCTGATTTATACGTCTTTATTTTTCCTTTGTATTCATCATTATCAGTAGCAAGCATTTGCAATGCCAGGATGGCAGCATTCAAAGCTCCGTTGACAGCCACGGTTGCCACCGGAATCCCTGGGGGCATTTGAACGATTGAAAGCAGCGCATCCATCCCATCAAACTTACCTTGTATGGGAACACCTATTACCGGCAGGGTTGTCATGGCAGCGATAACACCTGGTAAATGTGCAGCCATACCCGCACCTGCAATGATAACTTTTATGCCACGGGTTTCGGCTTCTCTGGCAAATTTTTCCACTTCATCCGGAGTACGGTGTGCCGATAAGGCATTGATCTCAAAAGGAATTTGCTGTTCATCCATAAATTTAGCAGCTTTTTCCATCACCTGCCAGTCTGATGTGCTGCCCATGATTATGCTTACTAAAGGCTTCATAGTCTTTTTGTTTTTAGCTTGCCATTGACAAAAGTAAAATTTTTGTCGAATTATGCAGAATCCTGGTGCAATTATTTTTTTTGCGTATTAAAATTATCTTAACTATTCAGGTGCATACAATTGTTACCGCCTGCTCACCGCAAAGGCACGATAGAACGATAGCACGATGGGGCGAGGGGGCGAACACGAAAGCACGATGTCATACTTTCATGCTATCGTAACTTTGCGTCTCGCGGCGAGGAGCTACTTTTGCTGATACTGATTAATTACCAAAATTTTTGTAACAAAAATATTTTTAATAGAGTTAAAATGTTTAATTTGCATTGATAAAATAAAGATCATGAAAAACATATACATCTTTACCATTTTGTTGCTAATATCCACAGGAACTTTCAGTCAACAGGTAATCACTTCCCCCCTGCATGATGCCATCAATAAAAATCCCAACAACAAGATTGAGGTCATGGTGTATTTTAATGACGAGGTGGACCTTCCCCAATTTGACCGGGCAATGAGAACAAAAAGAGCAACAAAATCCCAACGCATACGATTGCTTAGACACAAACTTGAATCAGTGGCCAGTCATTCACAACGCTTGTTTCTGGAACGTCTGCATAACATCATGACCAACCAACAGAACCTGACAATCAAACGCGGGTTTTGGATACTTAACGCCATGTGTATTGAAGCGACACCAGAACTCATAAATGCGATGGCTGCCGACGAAACAGTGAAACGCATAGACATCAACAGCCCTCGCTACAGAAATGAAGAACCTGTAGCCGTGGAACCAGCCTCAATACGTACTGTTGGGGGGACTGAACCAGGGCTGGAAGCCGTTAATGCTCCAGCATTGTGGGCAATGGGATACACAGGCAGAAATACCTTGTTTTTAAGCATAGATACCGGTGTTTTCACAGATCATCCGGCCATCGCGGACAGTTATGCCGGAAATCATTTCCCGTTGGAATACGTATGGTACGGCATGCGCAATCCGTTTCCATTTGATCATTCATCATCTACCCACGGCACACACACCACAGGCACGGTGCTGGGGCTTGAGCACGAAACCAACGATACCATCGGCATGGCCTGGGCATCTTACTGGATGGCCAGTGACCCCGTGGCCAGCTCCAATTCTGAAATCCTTGACCCCGCCGTTTTACTGGAAGTGTTTGAATGGGTACTCGATCCCGATGGCAACCCCTCCACCACACATGATGTGCCGGATGTCATCAACAATAGTTGGGGCTATGATTATGACATGGCATTGGAAATGAATGCCTGTGAAATGGAAGAAGCACACATCTTAGAAGTTGTTGAAGCTGCAGGTATTTGTTCGCCTTTTTCAGCAGGCAATGACGGCCCTGACGCTGCAACCATCGGATTTCCGGCCATGATGACTTTCAATGAACTAAACGCCATGTCTGTTGGTGCCGTAAATGGCAATACCAGTGGATACCCAATCGCCAATTTTTCATCCCATGGACCTACAACCTGCAATGATTCGTCAGGTCCGATCAACATCAAACCTGAAGTTTCTGCGCCCGGGGTATCCGTTCGTTCTGCCTCAGGGCATGATGGCTATGCCAATTTATCGGGGACTTCCATGGCCTGTCCGCATGTTTCAGGCGCCTTGCTATTGCTAAAAGAAGCATTCCCCTACCTCGGAGCTTATGAACTGAAAGATGCCCTGTACAAAACAGCTTCAGATCTCGGAGATCCGGGAGAAGACAACACCTATGGCAATGGCATCATTGATGTGCATGCTGCTTATCAGTACCTGGCAGTAACAAACGATCCCGTCCCTCCCGTAACCGATTCTTTTGACCTTGCCATCACAGTGGATAATCCAACTGCATTGTACTATTGCCCTGAACAAGCTAATTGGACACCTGTATGTACTTTCAGTAACAAAGGACAGGAATCCGTTTCAGAAATCCACTACCATTACAGCCTAAATTACGGCGATACCATCAGCAATACATGGTATGGCAACCTTACATCAGGATCGCATATTGATGTTACCATGGGTGAAATTGAATTGGCGCCGGGATTCAATGAATTGTATATATGGGCTGAAAATCCGGATGCCGGAAGGGAATACAACAGGTTCAATAATGCAGGTGTGGCGCACATCAACCTGATGAGTCAGGAAAATTACCCGTGGTCAGAACATTTTGATAATGTAGAAGCCGGGTTTATGAATACCCCGTGGGTGGTGGAAAATGAAGACAATCAAAGGACATGGGAAATTTCGGATGTCCACGGCGGCGATTCGCGTGCGCTGATGATGAATTGTCTGAACTATTTTGACGAAGGGCAACAAGATCATGTATATTCACCCGTCATCAGCCTGCCACAAACGGATTCTATCACCCTGAGTTTTAACCTGGCATACCAAAACCGGATGGAAGACCTGTTTGCCGACAGCATCAAAGTATATGCCGCTACCGGGTGTGGTTCTGAATTCACACACCTCCTGTACAGCGATGGCGATGAAACCATGGCAACGGTTGAAGGCAACAGCAGCAACAACCATTTTGTGCCGGATACACTAACGGACTGGGATACCATTCATGTTGATATCAGCAATTTTGCCGGGGAAGATATTATGCTGAAATTCACAGCCATAAACGATAACGGCAGCAGCATGTATGTTGACAATGTAGCCGTTAGCGGGTCACAATCATCCATTGAAAAAAGCAATAAAAACGATGCATTCTCAATTTTCCCCAACCCTGCTCATCATGATGTAAAAGTAGTGTTTAAACACGCAACAAAATACGATGGGATATTTACTGTGTACAATCTGCAGGGGCAAGCATTGAGGAATTTTTCCATAAACAAAGGAACCAAAACTCAAAGCTTGAATTTAACCGGATTACCGGCTGGTGTGTATATACTCCGGTATGCCGGTAGCGACATAACCGGCGTAAAACGTTTTGTAGTACAATAAGCAAGCCATTCCAGAAAAAAAAAAGAATATGCCTGATATAAACACATACACTGCATTGCAATCGCTTAACAAAGAAATCAAACATTGCAGGCGTTGCAGATTATGGGAACAAAGAACGCATGCCATTGTGGGTGAAGGTAACATACATGCCAGGATTTTTCTTATCGCACAGGCTCCCGGCGAAAAGGAAGACAAAGAAGGCTGTATGTTTGTCGGACCTACCGGGGATATTATAAACCAACTGTTCGACAACGTTCACATCAAACGCTCTGATGTATATATGACAAACCTCATTAAATGCATGCTGCCAAAAAACCGCAAACCCAAACAAGACGAAATTAACGCATGCAGCCGGTTTCTTGATGCAGAAATTGACATTATTAACCCTGAGATTATTGTTCCCATGGGATATCAGGCCACAAAATATGTGTTTAAAAAATATGGACATCCTGATAACATACCTGAACAAACTGCAGGGAAGTTGTTTTATCGCGATGGCCATAAAATTTATCCCATCCACCATCCCTCTTCCGTGCTTTATCATCCGGATTACAAAGAAACCCTTTCTACGCATTTCCGTAAACTGGATGTGTTCAGTCAGCCATGTAAATGGTATCCCACCTGTCCTATGCATCATTTTACAGACTTGGGTAAACTGGACAAAAAATGGACTGAAACGTTTTGCAAAGGAGATTGGGAAAGTTGTGTCAGGTATCAAAAGGAAGAAGCGGGGATTTTTCACCCCGATAACATGTTGCCTGATGGTAATATAGATAAATCTCTAATGTAAAAATCACGTAAGCGTTAACAGAACACTTAAAGACAAAAAAAAATAAAGAATTAATAAAAATAATAGCAAAATCTATCGTTTCCTCAAAATCAAGATAATGTGTGAGGTGTGAGGTGTTAGGTGTTAGGTGTTAGGAGGGAAACTTTTCCTAAATCCTAACACCTAAATCTTTATTTTTGTCTTTTGACATCCCGCCACCTGTCCTGACAAGGCCGCTTTTTTATAACACGCTCTTTATCCAGTTTGATAACATTTTCATGCCGTCTTTTGTCATATACGATTCCGGATGAAATTGCATACCCGTCCACGGATACGCTTCATGACGATATGTCATGATAAACCCCTCGTCAGTTTTTGCTGTAATGTGAATCTGGGATGGGACTGACTCTATCACCCAACTGTGATACAATCCAACCTCTGTATTGGTGGAAACACCTTTAAATAAAACATCATCATTGCACACAAGCAATGCTTTCTTTTGTCCGTGCACAACCTCAGGCAAATGCACCAAACGGCCACCGCAATACACAGCCATCACTTGATGCCCAAGGCATACTCCCAGCACCGGTTTACGCTTTAATTCCGAAAGCATACGAAATAACCTGGGATATTCATAAGGCAATCCCGGCCCCGGAGAAATGACAATGGCATCATACAACCTGAATACAAGAGGTTCAACATCATCGTATGTCATTACATCAACATCACACAAACCCGTTTGCCTGACCGTTTGTGCCAGCTTATACGAAAAAGAATCGTAACAATCAATGAGTAAACAATTTTTCATTTGTAATTAATTCAAATATGATGTTATCTTTGAATTGTTATTGGATTTTCAAAAGTATGGTTTTTCATGAAAACATTGCAGGCAAAAGAAACAAAAAAACACATGAACATACTTGGTCGTCGTGGCACTGCTTTCCTTGCTGTAATCAGTTTTGACATGCAACATAACCATGTCATGCCGCTGGAAACCATTTGTGATAATGACTGCCTGTACCATTTCCCGAACAAAACCAACGCTCACAATTCATGCCATCGAAAAATCAATACCCAACTTAATTTCACCCCTCTCCCCTTTGATGAATACCACAAAGCGTATAAAAAAGTACTGGCTCACATCAATCGAGGAGATAGTTATTTGTGCAATTTATGTTTCGAGACAGAGGTAAACCTGAACGAAAAATTACACCATATTTTCCATGGCAGCCAGGCAAGATATAAACTGTGGATGAAGGACAAATTTGTCTGCTTTTCACCGGAAAGTTTCATTAAAACACATCAAAACACAATTTACACATACCCGATGAAAGGTACCATTGATGCCAGTGACATAAATGCAAAGAACACATTGGTTGCAGATCCAAAAGAAAAAGCAGAGCATTATACCATTACTGATTTACTGAGAAATGACCTTAGCATGGTCTCGGATAATGTGGAGGTCAGTCGCTACCGGTATATAGAAAAAATCACCACCAGCCGCAACCAACTCTTGCAAACAAGCACAGAGATAAAAGGCATGCTGTCTGAAGGATGGCAACATCAAACAGGTGATATTATATTTAAATTATTACCTGCAGGTAGCATTACAGGGGCACCAAAACAGAAAACAGTGGATATAATAAACAAAACAGAAAACCATAAACGGGGCTATTATACGGGCATTACTTGTCTGTTTGATGGCACTGATATTGATAGTTTTGTCATGATTCGAATGATCACGGAAAAAAACGGGAAGCATTACTATAAAAGCGGCGGTGGCATCACCAGTTTAAGTAATCCTGAAAGTGAATACAAAGAAATGATACAAAAAATTTATGTACCAATTCATTGAAAGCATACGGATTGAAAATGGAAATGTACCATTAATCGAATACCATCAACGCAGGTATAAGCAATGCCTTAAAGAACATTTTAAGCATGTTAAACCTGTACAGCTTTGTCACATTGCAGATAAATACGCGAACAAACAAGGTACCTGGAAATTGCGGATAGAATATGATCACAAAATCCGTAATATAGATTGCATACCCTACAAGCCACGGCGTATAAAACGATTTCATTTAGTCTGTGATGATCAGATTGACTATGCATGGAAATACAGCAATCGTAAAACATTTGAAAAACTCAAATCCCGTTATCAGGAAGATGAGGAAATAATCATCGTTAAAAACAACCTGATTACTGATAGCAGTTACGCCAACCTGGCTTTTTACGCAGCTCCGTATTGGTACACACCAAAACATCCGTTGCTGAAAGGCGTTATGCGAGAGTATTTGCTGGCTCACAACAGCATCAAAACCGCCATCATCACCACAGGGCAATTAAAACATTTTGAAATATTCTGTCAAATCAATGCCATGCTGGATATTGATACCACAGAAAAATATTCTACAGGAGATATTTTACCTTAAACACACTGACCTGCTACACAACATTTATAACATATCTTCCTGATTTTTAAAGCCATATAAACACATTTTCTTCTATTTAAAATCAGTCTGCATTTAATTAGTAAAAACGTGACAAATATCATGTTTGAGATTTTTCAATTTAAATATTTTTATCCTGATTATTAAGAAATTGTAATTCATAATGCTCGTTAAATTATTAACAGTGTTAAATTAGTAACAACTTAAAAACAGATTATTACCATGACTGATGTAAAGGAATTAATTCAGGGTAAAATCAAGACATTCGGCAACAATAGAACTGCACTTATGCCGATTCTGCAAGCCATTGTTGAGGAAAAAAATTACCTTGACGAGGAAGACATGATTGAAGTTGCAGAAACGCTTGATATTTCCACCGCAGATGTTTACGGCACCGCAACTTTTTACACCTTCCTTGACACTGTCCCCCGGGGCAAATATGTGATCAGGGTCTGTAAAACCATTTCCTGCCATATAGCTGGAAAAGATGAAATCATCAAAACACTGAAAGATGTGCTCAAAATTGATGAAGGAGAGACCACTCCAGACAAAAAATTTACGTTGTTGACAGCCAATTGCATGGGCTGGTGCCATAAAGGACCGGTTATGTTGATCAACGATGATATTTACACAGAGCTGACAAAAGAAAAAGTCATCGAAATCATCAATGATTACCAGGAAAAATAATTTTATTAATAACTCAAAAACTTAAAAGGTATGAATACGACGAAATTAAATAAAGTTGACCTTATTTTTGACCAAGAGGGCTGCAATGCGCTTGAAGTCCTTGACAAAGCACTTGAACGCTCTCCTGATGATATCATTAATGACATGATTGATTCCGGCTTAAAAGGGCGTGGTGGAGCTGGTTTCCCAACCGGGCTCAAATGGAAATTCACACGTGCCGAAGATGACCCTGTAAAATACATTATCTGCAACGCTGATGAGGGCGAACCAGGAACCTTTAAAGACCGTAAAATTCTTGAAAAGGTACCAAGTAAAGTTTTTACTGGTATAGCAATTGCTGCACATGCTATTGGAGCCAAAAAAGGTTTTATCTATGTACGTGCCGAATACAGGTTCATGCGCAAAACCCTCACCAAACAAATTGACGAATTCAACAGGTTCCTCAAAGAAAAAGGCGATGATTTCAATATCGAATTGCGCTGGGGAAGTGGTGCTTATGTTTGCGGCGAAGAATCCGCACTGTTTGAATCCATGGAAGGCAAACGCGGGGAACCCAGAAACAAACCTCCTTACCCCACTAAAAAAGGATACCTTAACAAACCAACGGTCATCAATAACGTTGAAACACTGGTGTATGCAACCATGATCAACAGAATCGGACCGGATGAATTTAAAAAACTCGGAACAACAGACTCCCGTGGGTCAAAAGTATTTTCTGTATCCGGGGACACACCCATTGCCGGCATTTACGAACTGGAAATGGGCTTACCTGTCAGTGATTTTGTCAATGAATTTGGCGATGGCGATACAAAAGCTGTTCAGATTGGCGGAGCTGCAGGTTTTTGCGTTCCACGCAAACAGTTTGATGACCGTATAATCGGTTTTGAAGGCATACCCACAGGTGGTTCTATGATGTTATTCAACTCAAGCAGATCCATGTACAACGTGCTGCACGATTACCTCGAATTTTTTACCGAAGAATCATGTGGGCAATGTACACCATGCAGGGTTGGATGTCAACAGTTACTCAAAGGCATTGAAGCTATCAAGAGTGGAAAAAAAGATGCTTCTTACTTGGATGAACTAAAATCACTCGCAGAAACCATGAAACTTTCTGCTAAATGTGGTTTAGGACAATCTGTTGCCAATCCGTTTGTTTCAATTATAGACAATTTCAAAGAAGAAATAATTTATTAATCATTTGTGACACCTAAAAATTCATAATATCATGGGAAAATTTGAAGTCAATCTTAAAATAAACAATATCCCGGTTACTGTTGAAGAAGGTACAACAATTCTTGATGCAGCACAAAAACTTAATTTCCGAATTCCTACATTGTGCCATCACCCCGACCTTTGCGTTGCCGGTAACTGCAGGGTATGCGTTGTGGAACAAAAAGGCGCAAAAACACTGCCAGCAGCCTGTGCTACACCTGTAGCTGAAGGCATGGAAATTTTTACTAATTCAGCAAAAGTCCGACAGGCCAGAAAACATGTGATTGAATTGCTTTTATCAGAACACAAGTCGGAATGTACAAACTGTTATAAAAACGGGAAGTGCGAATTACAGGAACTTGCCATCGAATACAGAATCAGCGAAGATACATTCCTAAAACTTGTTGAAGAAAAAGGATATACCATTGATAACTTATCGCCTGCTATCATTAAAGACGACTCGAAATGTATTCGTTGTCAGCGTTGTGTCAGAACATGCACACAAATACAAAGCATTTCTGCCCTTGCAGTAATCAACAAAGGCGATGAGCAAAAAATCTCAACATTCCTTGACAAACCTATGCATTCTGTCGTTTGTACAAATTGTGGTCAGTGTGTTTTACATTGTCCTACAGGAGCGCTTGTTGAAAAGAATTACATTGACCAGGTATGGGATGCCATCAATGATCCGGAACTGCACGTTGTAGTACAAACAGCTCCGGCCGTTCGTATCGGTCTCGGTGAAGACCTGGATCTGGAACCTGGAAACAGGGTAACTGGCAAAATGGTTGCTGCATTGCGCAGGCTTGGTTTCAATTCTGTCCTTGATACAGACTTTACTGCCGACCTTACCATCATGGAAGAAGGTACAGAACTGCTTACCAGGTTGAAAAAGGCACTGGTTGACAAAGACGAAAGCGTGAAATTGCCAATGACAACCAGTTGTTCACCCGGATGGATAAAATTCATCGAACATAAATACCCCGAATACCTTGATAACGTGTCCACCTGCAAATCTCCGCAGCAAATGTTTGGGCCATTGGCAAAAACTTTCTATGCTGAGAAAAAACACCTGGACCCGAAGAAAATGGTATCCGTTTCCATTATGCCGTGTACAGCTAAAAAATATGAAGCCGACCGTCCTGAAATGCGCGCCAGCGGTTTCAAAGATGTTGATTATGTGCTCACTACACGCGAACTGGCTGCCATGATACGTCAGGCTGGGATAAACTTTTCTGCACTCGAAAATGAAAATTACGATAGCATTATGGGTAAATCTACCGGTGCTGCTGTTATTTTTGGTGCCACAGGCGGTGTAATGGAAGCAGCCTTGCGTACAGCTTACGAAATAGCAACCGGTCGTGAAGTGCCGTTTGATAACCTTAACATTGTTCCCGTTCGTGGTCTTGGCGGCGTGAAAGAAGCATCTGTGAAAATCGAAAACGTGAAACCCGAATGGGATTTCCTTGAAGGTGTTACTCTCAACTGTGCTATCGCACATGGTTTGGCCAATGCAAAAAAACTCATGGACAAGGTTAAAGCCGGAGAAGCCAATTATCATTTCATCGAAATCATGGCTTGTCCCGGTGGTTGCCTGGGTGGTGGTGGTCAACCCATGCCTGTCAGTGACGAAATCCGTCAAAAACGTATGGAAGCCATCTATGAAGAGGATGAAAGCCTCGAATTCAGAAAATCACACGATAACCCGGAAATTCAGGCTATTTACAAGGAATTCCTTGGTGAACCTTTGGGACACAAATCACATAAACTCTTACACACTACTTATAAGAAACGTAAAAAGTATTAATTTTTACTGATTTTTCATTTAGAAAAGGCTTCCGTTTGGGAGCCTTTTTTTTGTTATCATAGATTAACTTTTTAATTTCACTACTATTATAGCGTTTCTTAATTAATGATTGAGCCCAGTCTAAAAAGTCATCTCCTTGCCACTAAGACACAAAAAAGACACAAAGACACAAAGTCTCACAATTTAAAATGCTGCAATACAAATACTTGTGACTTTTGGTGTCTTCGTGACTTTGTGGCATTTCTCATTTTTTTGACTTTTTAGACAGGGCTCATGATTCATTTGCTTCAATGTAAATAGCACCAACTGACCCTGATGTTTTTATTAGTTGTTTACTTTCTTCAATATAAATCCTTTATCCAGGTACTTATATCCTCAATCAACACCGCATCAACATTTTCATTGCGTTCGTATTCTTTGCGGGAAGGCTCCCATTCATTCATTCTCAAACAGCAAATGATTGATGTTTTCATACGATGTTGCTTTCCAATCTGAATCAGAACGACGCAAGGCACGTCTGAATTTCCTGAAATTTTTCATGGAAACCTGGTAATCACCTTCACCCTGCATCAGAAAAATAGGGATATCAAAGATATTGATTTTAAACATTTTTAAAAAACATAAAGTTCCCGTGATTTTTTTATATTTGTGCTCATATTTGTGCTCATAGTGGAATGTGAAAATAGAATCTGTTTATGAATAAAATAAAACTTAAAGTTTTAGGGCTTTCTTATAGTCAAACGCAAAGCGGAGCTTATGCACTTGTGCTTGAAGCTGTTGACAGTGAACATCGCATTCCGATCATCATTGGCAGTTTTGAAGCCCAGGCCATTGCTATACACCTCGAAAAACTAAAACCCCCGCGTCCGTTAACCCATGATTTATTCATCAGCATGGCTAAAAAACTAAAATTCTGGTTAAAAGAAGTTCAAATATACAAACTGGAAGAAGGCGTGTTTCACTCTCGTCTTATGGTTATCAAAAACAATAATATCATGGAAATTGATGCGAGGACATCCGATGCTGTAGCCCTTGCACTCCGGTTTGACTGCCCTATATACACTACGCAGGAAATCATTGACAAAGCAGGACTTATCATCAATTTGGAAGGCGAAGATGAAGATAAAGATCAGGATACCAAGGGCAAAAAGCAAAGCTCAACGTCAAATAAAACAATATCCTCTTCAGAAAATCTGTCATACAAAAGCCTTGAAGAACTGAACGAGATGCTACAGAAGGCTATTGAACAGGAAGCTTATGAACAAGCATCCAAAATAAGTGACGAAATTAACAAGCGTAACCCCAATAAAAAGTAAGTAATGAAGCGCAAAATATGGTTAGTATTGTTGATCATTGCAGGAATATTTAATTCCTTAATAGCTCAGGGCGAAGAAACGCCTGTTAAACCGGGAAAATACAGAGTATATAGTGGTACGCTTCCGGATTTTCACCAGGAAATTATATTTTCTGCTGACGGCACCGGGGAGATGTTTTCGGAAACAGATACCACCCCTGTTTTATGGACATATAAAAACAACACATTGCAGTTAATGCTTTGTCCCGGAGTCCACTTTTATAAACCCGATTCCATCCTTATGGCTGAAAACGACAGCACATCGGGCATATTGGTTTACCACAAAAACCGGTTATCCATTCCACAGGCTCTCAACCTCAATGCAAAAGATTTCATTGAATCCGATTATGTTTTTTCGGTTGAAAAAGCAGGCGTGGATAGTTTGTTGCTAACCAACAATGCCAACGATAAGGAAATAAAAATCCACCGTGTTTACAGTAGCACAGAAAGCATAAATGCCACCCTGGGAAACCAGGGATTTTCTTTAATCGGGTTGCTACGGGGATTGCTGGGAATGGTATTTTTGCTGTTCATAGCCTGGTTGTTTTCTACCAACAGAAAAGCGGTAAGCTGGAGGGTTGTGCTTGTCGGGCTTGCTATTCAAGGCGGTTTGGCAATCAGCATATTGAAAGTGCCTTTTATAAAATCATTCTTTGAGTTTGTTGGCCAGGTATTTGTAAAAATATTGCAGTTTAGTCAGGATGGAGCTGAGTTCCTGCTCGGTGGTTTAATGGACTCCGACACGTACGGTTACATTTTTGCTTTTCAGATCCTGCCAACCATCATATTCTTTTCAGCCCTGACAAGTGTGCTTTTTTACCTTGGCGTCATACAAAAAATTGTGTATGGTTTGGCATGGATGTTAACAAAAATACTCAAAATAAGTGGTGCTGAATCTTTGTCTGTAGCCGGTAACATTTTTCTTGGACAAACAGAATCTCCCCTGATGATCAAAGCATACCTGGCGGGAATGAACAAATCTGAAATACTGTTGGTAATGATCGGAGGTATGGCAACAGTAGCAGGAGGTGTGCTGGCCGCCTATATAGGGTTCCTGGGCGGCGATGATCCGGCAATGCGGTTGCTTTTTGCCAAACACCTGCTTGCTGCATCGGTAATGGCCGCGCCGGGAGCCATAGTTGTTTCAAAGATCCTGGTGCCTCAGACAAAAGACGTAAGTGGTAAAGTTGAAATTTCAAAAGAAAAGGTTGGCTCAAACATTCTGGATGCATTATCCAACGGAACAACTGAAGGACTTAAACTAGCCGTTAATGTGGCTGCCATGCTGTTGGTTTTTGTGGCTGTGATAGCTTTACTGAACGGCTTCTTTGGCTGGATCGGGGGATTAACAAACCTGAATGCGGTCATCGCCGATGCCACCAGCGGAGAATATACATCCCTTTCCTTACAATTTATTCTTGGATATACCTTTGCCCCCTTAATGTGGGTTATTGGTGTGGCGGGGCCCGATATTGATTTAGTGGGCAGATTACTTGGAGAAAAACTCATCATGAGCGAATTCATCGGATACATTAGCCTCGCTGAACTAAAAGATGCCAGTGCATTTGCCGAACAAAAATCCATCCTGATGGCTACCTATATGTTGTGCGGGTTTGCTAATTTTGCTTCCATTGGCATACAAATCGGGGGCATCGGTTCCCTGGCACCCAATCAGCGTAAACAATTGTCCATTTTCGGCATGAGGGCTTTGCTTGGCGGGATGCTCGCTTCCCTCCTCTCTGCTACCATGGTGGGGATTATCCTGGGGTAA
>JAYENB010000123.1:0-16761 GCA_034721855.1 Bacteroidota bacterium | reverse complement strand
AGTTAACATTTTACACATTGGGATTTGGGTATTGATTAGGTCAATTAGGTCAATTAGGTCAATTAGAAATTATAAAAATGTATAAACTAAGAAATTGATGTTAAATAAATATACTGTGAATGGTTACTTAAAATAAAAGATGTAAGGTACAAATTCTTCTGCGGCAATGACAAATTTAAACCTTAAAGCTTTTGAAATTCTTAAGGTTAAACCTCTATGTTTAAAACTTTTTTACTAAAATTGCATGCTAAAACACGCTGATTTCATATTAGCAACTCTTTAATAACAAATTATAAAAGTACTAGTAATGACTGAAGACCTTCAAAACAACCCTCATAGCAGCGATGGACAATCTGAAAAGAATCCTGAATATGCGAAACCCAAAAAAAACACCGGGAATAAAACAACAGCCCCGGATGCCAAAGAACAACAAAATACCGGCAATTCCTCAGGTGACAATGAAGCAATTTCTGACCCCAAAACCAACTCAACCGACAAGATTGATGGCTCAGAACAACCTGCTTCCGAAGACAATACAACGCATGATGGCAATACAAACGCTGACACAAATCAGGATGATAAGACTGAGAACATGCCCGATTTCACCAGCATGTCAAAAGAACAATTGCTGCAACATCTGAAAGAATTGGTCATTGAAAAAGACATCCCCGGAACAAAAGCGCGCATTGATGCCATTAAAAATGCTTTTTATAAAATTAAAAATACCGAAATCGCAGACCTGAAACGATTACACATTGAAAGCGGAAAAGACCCGATCGAATTCGAACCGCCTCATGACAAAGATGAAGTGTATCTGAAAGAACTCCTTGATGATTATAAAAAGCAAAAAGCAGAGTACAACAAAAAAATTGAAGAGAAAAAATTAGAAAACCTCAACAAAAAACAAAAAATCATTGAACAAATCAAGGTGTTGGCCAATGGGGAAGAATCCCTTGATAAAACTTTTGAAGAATTTAAAAGGCTGCAGCGGGAATGGCAGAATGTTGGCAATGTTCCCAAAGAAAAAGCACGTGATCTCTGGGCATCCTATAATTTACAGGTCGAACGGTTTTATGATTTTATCAAAATAAACAAGGAATTGCGTGATCTGGATTTCAAAAAAAACATGGAAACCAAAATTGTCCTCTGTGAAAAAGCGGAAAACCTTTTACTTGAATCAGATATCATCAAGGCATGGAAAACCTTACAAGCCTATCATGATGAATGGCGCGAAACCGGCCCTGTGCCCCGGGAACACCGTGATGATCTGTGGGAACGCTTTAGCAAAGCCAGCCATGAAATCAATAAAAAACACCAGGAACTGTTCCTTGAAAAAAAAGAAGAACAAAATAAAAATCTGAATGCAAAAACCGCCCTCTGTGAAAAAGCTGAAGAACTCGCCGGGATGAACATCACAAACATAGGTGAATGGAATGAAAAAACAGAGGAAATATTAAAAATTCAGAAAGTGTGGAAAACCATCGGCATGGTGCCGAAAAAACACAATCAAGCCATTTATGAAAGATTCAGGGCTACCTGCAATGTGTTTTTCGATAAAAAACATGAATTTTTTAAAGAAAGACACAATGAAAAAGAAGAAAACCTTCAGAAAAAAACAGATCTATGCATTCAGGCGGAAGCCTTAAAAGATAATACCGAGTGGAACAAAACACGGGATGCACTTATTGAACTACAAAAACAGTGGGAAAAAATCGGGCCCGTGCCTAAAAAGGATAGTGACGCGATCTGGAATCGCTTCCGAAGTGCATGCAATCACTTTTTCAATGCCCGTGACGAATACTTTAAAAACAAATTAGAAATCGAAAAAGCCAACGCCGAAGAAAAACGGAAAATCATTGAAGAAATTAAAAATTTTACCGCTCTTGATGACAAAAACAAAAACCTCGAAGCAATACAAAATTTTCAGGCACGTTGGTCTAATGTTGGTTTTGTTCCAATAAAAGAAAAAGACAAACTCAGAAAAGATTTTAAAAAAGCCATTGATGATCTTTTTGATAAATTAAACATGTACAAAAAGAATCTTGATCAATTGGAATTTCAAAGTGAAGTGGATGAATGGGCAGAATCAAACAACGTCAAAAAGATCGAACAAGAACAAAAGAGACTCAATCAAATAATCAAAAAGATCAAAGATGAAATTGTATTGCTTGAAAACAACATGAGTTTCTTTTCCGGCAGCAGCAGTGATTCTGTGTTGAAAGATGTGAAAAAGAAAATTGAGAAAGCCAAAAAGAACAAGGATACTCTGCTGGAAAAAAGGAAAATCCTCGATCTTACACTTCGAAAACTAAAAAAGAATGAATAAAATAATACCTTCAATAATCATTGGTTTATTTTTATTGGTTTATGCTTCGGTAGTATATGCGCAAACCGGAAGTGTCAAAGGTTTTGTTTACGATAAAGAAACCGGGGAAACCTGTATTTTTGCAAATGTGTTTATTGAACACACAAATTTTGGGGCTGCCACTGATGCAAACGGCTTTTTTAACATCAATAAAATACCTGCAGGGAAACATGAACTCACCATTACTTATGTAGGTTACGACACATTACGCACCGAAATAATTGTCAAAACAAACCGAATCCATTCCGATAATTATTATTTAACGCCCTCATCTGTCGTGCTCGAAGAAGCCATCATATCTGCAGAACAGAGGGAGAAAAAAACACAAGTACGCACATCCATCACAAAAATTGAGCCCGCACAAATTAAACGTCTGCCAACTATGGGGGCAGAACCTGATTTGGCACAGTACCTACAGGTTGTACCCGGTGTGATTTTTACCGGAGATCAGGGAGGTCAATTATACATCCGTGGCGGCTCTCCTATTCAGAATCTTGTACTGCTTGATGGTATGGTGATTTATAACCCGTTTCATTCCATAGGCCTTTTTTCTGTTTTTGACTCAGATCTTATTGACAATACAGATGTTTACACTGGTGGCTTCTCTGCCGAATATGGGGGCAGAATTTCTTCCGTTATGGACATCAGGATGCGAAACGGAAACAAAAAACACTTTGCCGGAAAGCTTAGTGTCAGTCCTTTTGGCAGCAAATTACTGGCTGAAGGCCCTTTTAAAAAATTTGAAATTGGACAATCAAGTGCCACTTATGTGCTATCTGCCAAAACATCCTACCTGAATGAAACATCAAAATACCTCTACACATACATTGATGACAGCCTCCCTTTTTCATACACTGACATCTATGGAAAAGTTTCTTACAACTCCCCCGAAGGCAGTAAAATAAATTTATTTGGATTTCATTTCACAGACCAGGTTAACTACGGCGCGCTTTCCGATCTGAATTGGAACAGCTCAGGAATTGGAAGTAATTTTATTATGGTGCCAGGAGGTTCATCCGTGATGATAAAGGCAAATCTATCTTATACGGACTACAGCATTGAACTTACCGATGCTAACAATGTTCCCAGAACCAGTGAAATCAGTGGTTTTAACGGGGGTTTGGATTTTGTCTATTTCCTCGGCAAAAATGAGTTCACCTGGGGCATTGAAACACTGGGATTTACAACCGACTTCCAGTACCAAAACAGTGTTGACCGCATGATTTCTCAAAAAGAGAATACCACCGAACTGGCTACTTATGCCAATTACAAAACCAACCTCGGAGCACTTATCCTGAATCCTTCATTTCGAATCCATTATTATGCTTCTCTAAATGATGTATCCTGGGAACCGCGGCTGGGCATGAAATACAACATCAATGAAAAATTACGACTCAAATTTGCCGGCGGTTTCTATTCTCAAAACCTGATTGCTGCCAACTCTGATCGCGATGTCGTTAATTTGTTCTACGGGTTCCTCTCCGGATCCGATAATATCCCTGATGAATTTGATGGCGAAACTGTAACACACCAACTCCAAAAATCCCAACACATCATCGCAGGTATTGAATATGATTTTACACGGCACTTCGACATGAATCTTGAAGGGTATTTTAAAAATTTCTCCCAGCTTACCAACATCAACCGTAACAAGCTGTACGAGGATGATACTATAAATGCTGAAATTAGAGATTATCTTAAAAAGGATTTCATCATTGAAAAGGGGTATGCTTACGGTGCCGATGTTGTGTTTAAATACGATTATGACCGTCTTTACATCTGGGCCGTTTACGGATTGTGCTGGGTTAAACGCTACGATGGTATTGAAACCTATTCCCCTCATTTTGATCGTCGCCACAACATCAATTTTGTTAGTTCTTACCAGCTCGGTAAAGACCGCTCCTGGGAAATCAGCGCCCGCTGGAACCTTGGAAGTGGGTTTCCGTTCACACAAACGCAAGGCTATTATGAACAATTGCCACTATATCAGGGCATAAACACCAATTATTGGCAAATGAACGGCAACCTTGGCGTGTTGTATAGCGATTTGAATGAAGGAAGGTTACCATGGTATCATAGATTTGACATGAACATCAAAAAAACCTTCACTTTCAGCAAACGATCACAACTTGAGATTACAGCCAGCGTTACCAACGTTTATAACCGTGATAACATTTTTTATTTTGATCGCATCAATAATGAACAAGTAAATCAATTACCAATCATGCCAAGTCTTGGATTAAGTTTTACCTTTTAATATGTTTGTGTCGTGAATTCTACAAAGTACATATTCGTTACCGGTGGTGTTGCTTCCTCTCTCGGCAAAGGCATCATCTCTGCATCCCTCGGGAAACTGCTTCAGGCCAGGGGGTATTCTGTGACCATACAAAAACTGGATCCCTACATCAATGTGGACCCGGGAACACTCAACCCTTATGAACATGGCGAGTGCTACGTGACTGAAGATGGGGCAGAAACAGACCTTGACCTTGGCCATTACGAACGGTTTCTAAACCAACACACAAGCCAGGCAAACAATGTAACCACAGGCAGGGTATATCAAACTGTCATTGATAAAGAAAGGCGTGGTGATTACCTTGGTAAAACGGTGCAGATCATTCCTCATATTACTGATGAGATCAAACGGAGAATCAAAATCCTGGGCAAAAAATACAAATACGATTTTGTCATCACTGAAATCGGCGGAACCGTTGGTGACATTGAATCCCTGCCTTACATTGAAGCTGTCAGACAATTGCGATGGGAGCTTCATGATCAATGTGTGGACATTCACCTTACATTGGTCCCTTTCCTGAAAGCTTCAGGGGAACACAAAACCAAACCAACACAACACTCCGTAAAAACACTCTTGGAAGAAGGCGTGCAACCGGATATTATTGTGTTAAGATCAGAAATCCCCCTTCACCAGGAAACCAAAAAGAAGGTAGCTCAGTTTTGTAACGTCAACCTTGACGCTGTCATAGAATCCAAAGATGTGGAATCAATTTATGAGGTACCCTTGATGATGCGCAGTGAAAAACTTGATACCATTGTACTGCAAAAACTCGGTATGGAAATCAAACGTAACCCCCGCCTGGATAACTGGAAAAAATTCCTGCTTAAATTAAAAAATCCAAAACACACGGTTAACATTGCCCTGGTCGGGAAATACATTGAATTGCAAGACGCTTACAAATCCATTGATGAATCCATTATTCATGCCGGGGTAGCCAACGAAACCAAAGTAGAGCTTAGTCATCTTCACTCCGAAGACATCAATGAACACAATTACCAGGAATCATTATCCGGGTATGATGGAATAATCATTGCTCCGGGATTTGGAATCAGGGGCATTGACGGGAAAATCCTGACAGCACGTTTTGCCCGCGAAAACAACATCCCTTTTCTTGGTATTTGCCTTGGCATGCAATGTGCTGTGATTGAATTTGCAAGGAATGTCATTGGTTTTGATAACGCCAACTCAACAGAAATTGATCACAAAACACAATATCCCGTCATAGACATCATGGAAAATCAAAAACAAATCACTGACAAAGGCGGGACCATGAGATTAGGAGCTTATCCTTGCATGCTCAGCAAAAACACAAATACTTATAATGCATATAACAGAATTAACATCAGTGAACGACACAGACATCGTTATGAATTCAATAATGATTTTCTCGAAGATTTTAAAAATCATGGCATGTTACCTACGGGCGTTAATCCCGATACTGAATTGATAGAAATAATGGAAATCCCAGAACACAAATGGTTTGTTGGGGTACAATTTCACCCGGAATATCAAAGCACTGTAATAAAACCACATCCCCTGTTTGTAAATTTTATCAAAGCAAGCCTTAAAAAAAGGTAACCATTCACAGCTAAAAATAATAATATATAGTTTATGGACAAACAAAGCATCATCGGATTAATTGTAATTGCTGTACTGTTGATTGGATTTAGCATATTCACGCAACCCAGCAAAGAAGAACGCGAAGAAAGACTTCGGAAAAGAGACTCCATCATTCAGGCAGAGCAACATGCTGATTCTCTCAAAAAAGCGGAAATGCTTGAAAAAGAGATGATCGCCGACAGCATTGAAGAGTCAACAGACAGCATTGGAGACCCTGAGAGCAACATCAAAACAAGTACCCCCGTAAATGAAGTTGTTAATGATGATAAACTCCGCAAAAATTTCGGGATAATGGCCAATGCTGCCCGTGGCACATCAAAAATCATCACCCTCGAAAATGATCGGATTAAATTAAAATTAAACACTAAGGGAGGGAAAATCCATTCTGCCGAGCTAAAAAATCACAAAACCCACGATCAGCAGGACCTTATTTTATTTGAAGGTGATACAGCCGTAAAATTTGGCTTCGAAATGTTTATTGAAAACCGTGCACTCAATACTAACGATCTGTATTTCAAATATATGGGCACAGACAGCATTTTAAAAGCCACAGATAACAAACCTGCAACAGCGGTGTTTAGGCTTCAGGCAGATTCTGCCCGTTACATTGATTTTGTTTATACGCTCACTGATGAGTCCTGGATGGTTGATTATGATATCAGGTTTAACAACATGCATGAATTGATTGCAAGAAACATCAATTTTTTCAAACTTAAGTGGGAAGCTTATGTGCCGGGGCTTGAAAAAGGAAGGACCTGGGAAACACAAAATACCACCATCCAATACCGCATTCAAAATGGAGATGTAGATAAACTCAAAGAAAGAAAAGATGAAGACGAAGCAACTGAACCCGGTGTTGTTGACTGGATTGCTTACAAACAACAATTCTTCTCAACAATCCTGATAAACAAAGAAGGATTTGATGAACCGCATTTCCATGCCAAAACCATCGAGACAGGCCCTTACATTGAAAAGTTCACTACCGAGACAAGCCTGCCATACATGCATGAAGCTGAAAAAACCTATGAGCTTAAATTCTATTTTGGCCCCAATAAATACAATACCCTTAAATCTTACGATTTGGATATGGAAGAAATCATTCCACTGGGATGGGGGATATTCGGATGGTTCAACAAATACATGATCATTCCGGTTTTTAACTGGCTCGGAAACTGGATAAACAGTTACGGTCTCATCATCCTGATTCTGACATTGATCATCAAGCTCATCCTTTTCCCGCTGACATACAAATCCTATATGTCCACGGCCAAAATGCGGGTACTTAAGCCTCAGATCGAAGAACTGAATAAAAAATACCCCAAGGGAAAAGAAATGGAGAAACAAAAGGCAACAATGGCCCTGTACAAAAAAGCAGGTGCAAATCCCATGGGTGGTTGCCTTCCCATGTTGCTGCAAATGCCCATATTGATTGCCATGTTTCGCTTTTTCCCTGCATCCATTGAATTGCGCCAAAAATCATTCCTGTGGGCACAGGATTTATCTTCTTACGATTCGATTGTTGACCTGCCATTTAATATCCCCATGTATGGGGATCATATTTCGCTGTTTACTCTGTTGATGGCTGTTTCAATGGTTATATCATCAAAGCTGAACGGCTCAGCTCAGGCCGACGGACAAAATGCTGGTATGATGAAAATGATGATGTGGTTTATGCCCGTGATGCTGCTGGTTATTTTTAACAACTATGCTGCCGGGCTAAGTTATTATTATTTCCTGGCCAACCTGATTACCATCATCCAAACCTGGGTAATCCGGAAATACATTGTTGATGATGAGGCTGTGATGGCAAGAATTGAAGCCAACAAGAAAAAACCAGTAAAAAAATCCAAATGGCAGCAAAAACTTGAGCAAGCTCAGAAGCAGCAACGAAAGAAAAGATAAACCCTTTTACTGTTGCATGGCTGTTATGTGCAAGTCAAGCAAAAAAGAAATCAAAAATCGCTAATCGTTAATCCTTGTTCTGAGATCAAAAGACCACCACATAACAACAAATATATATCAGCTGCGCTAGTTTAACGCGACAAACAAGCTGACTGTTTTATAAACCATAGTTGAAACTGTTGTGGCTCATTAAAGTTCAAAATACAGCTCAAAATGGCCTTTAATTTGAGCTTTATTTATTATTATTGTGAGCTAGAACAAATACTATGATAGATTCAAGAGAAAAACAAATAATCAATTTCATCCAACATGTTGGAGCATGCTCTTCAAAAGAGATTTTTAATGAAATTGAACTATCCGTAAGTTATGCAACTCTAAAGAGATGGCTAAAAAAATTAATTTCTTTAAACTATATTTCAACAAAAGGACAAGGTAAAGGAACGAAATATGTGATTTCTCCTGCATACCAGGTAATCCAACCTATTGATATCGACAAATACTATGAAAAAGAAATTGATGAAAGAAAAATAAAAAAAGGTTTCGATTTTCAAATCATAAATGATGTGCTTTCAAAATATAGTGTATTTACTGAGAGCGAATTGGAGAAACTAAAGAAACTTCAAAAGATGTTTGATAATAACATATCAAAATTGTCAGATCAAGAATACAAGAAAGAGTTTGAACGTTTTGCTATAGATTTGAGCTGGAAATCTTCTCAGATTGAAGGCAATACTTATTCACTATTAGAGACAGAGCGGCTTTTAAAAGAAAAAGAAACAGCTGAAGGAAAAACAAAAGAAGAAGCTGTCATGCTTTTAAATCATAAAGATGCCCTTGACTTTATTATTAAAACACCCGATTACCTAAATCATTTAAGCATTTCTAAGATTGAAGATATTCATAGTATTTTGATTAAGGAACTGGATGTTGACAGAAATTTAAGGAAAAGACGTGTTGGTATCTCTGGCACTAATTATCAACCATTAAACAATCAATTTCAGATTTTAGAGGCTTTAAAAGATGCCTGTGATTTAATAAATAAAAAATCCAGCACATTTGAAAAAGCTTTAATGGCATTAGTTCTGATTTCATATATCCAACCATTTATAGATGGAAATAAAAGAACTGCGAGAATTGTAAGTAATGCTATTTTAATGAATGAAAAATATTGTCCTTTATCGTTCAGAACAGTGGAATCTATTGATTATAAAAAAGCAATGTTATTATTCTATGAGCAAAATAACATATCAAATTTCAAAATGATTTTTATCAACCAATTTGAATTTGCTGTTAATACATACTTTTGAAGATAAATAGAGTCTGTCCATAAAGTCCGATTTCTGCGTTACGCTCGTTTTTCAAGTCAGTCATTTACATGAGTAAACTCCTGACTCTCAAAACATCGCAAGCCTTGAACTCGAACATTATGACCCAGACACTGACTCTATTGACAAGCACTAAATAGTGTCAGCAAGAAAACCTTAAATCTGCAGGTTACAAATGCTTTGGAGATGTGTTTAACGCTGGGAAATACTCTTCCTCCGGAAACACCATATATGAAAAATAAAAGACATTGCTAACGAGAAGCACACTGATTTATTTTATTTCTTTATTTTCGCACTCAATTAAAATTCAATATCATGCTCTCAATACATGAGCTGGAAATACGTTTTGGCGGTGAAGTACTGTTTTCTGATGTCTCCTTTTTAATCAAACCCAAGGACAGGATTGGATTAACGGGAAAAAATGGTGCCGGAAAAACCACGCTGATGAAACTAATGGCAGGCGAACTTAAGCTCGCACACGGTGAAATCAGCAAACCAGCTGACTGCAGCATTGCCTATTTACCTCAACACATTCAATTTTCTGATGCCGTTGGCACTGTAAAAGATGAAGCGCTAAATGCATTTCCGGAAATATTAAGCTTGCACCATAAAATTGAACAACTCAATGAAGCACTTGTGCAACGTTCTGATTACAACTCTGAAGGATACCACAACATCACCATAAAACTGGCTGAAGCTACAGAACGACTCAATTTTTTGAATGCCGATACAATTAATGCGGATATTGAACGCACACTCACCGGCCTTGGTTTTAGCCGTGATGATCTAAAACGTAACATAAAAGAATTCAGTGGCGGATGGAGAATGCGGGTTGAATTATCTAAACTCCTTTTACAACAACCTGATGTGCTTTTGTTGGATGAGCCCACTAATCACCTGGATATTGAAAGCATTCAATGGATTGAAACCTTCCTGATAAACTACAAAGGAGCGCTTGTTATTATCTCCCACGACAGGCTTTTGCTGGATAACATTACAAATCGCACACTGGAATTGGACAAGGGTAAGTTATATGATTATCCCGTGCCTTTTTCGAAATTTCAGCAAATGCGTGAAGAACGTGTAAAAAGACAACAAGCCGAGCGTAAAAATCAGCAAAAACAAATTGAGGAAACAGAGCAGTTTATTGATCGATTCAGGTACAAAGCTACCAAAGCAAAACAGGTGCAATCAAGAATAAAACAACTTGAAAAAATTAACCTTTCTGACATTGAAGAGCCTGACAGCAGTACTATCCATTTCAGATTCCCGGATGCTCCCCGAAGTGGCAGTATTGTAGCAGAAGCCAAAAACCTTACCAAAGCTTTTGGAGATAAGCTTGTGTTTGAACACTGCAATTTAATCATTGAAAGAAGCGAAAAAGTGGCGATGGTGGGTAAAAACGGGGAAGGAAAAACAACCTTTTCTAAAATTTTACTGGGTTTGCTTAATCCTTCCGGTGGCCTTGTAAAAACAGGACACAATCTTCACATCGGCTATTATGCACAAAATCAGGATGAACTCCTGGATAACCACAAAACCGTGTTTCAAACCCTGGACGATGAAGCAAAAGGAGAAGTCAGGAAAAACATACGCAGCATCCTTGGTAGTTTCTTGTTTTCCGGTGACGATATTGAAAAACCCGTATCTGTTTTGTCCGGAGGTGAACGTTCACGGCTTGCACTTGCAAAATTGTTGCTGGAACCCTATAATCTTTTGGTGCTTGATGAGCCAACCAATCACTTGGATATTCAATCCAAAGATGTACTCAAAAACGCCTTAATAGCTTACAATGGAACCTTGATTGTCGTTTCTCACGACCGGTATTTTCTTGACGGACTTGTTGAAGTCGTGTATGAATTCAGACACCACAACATTCATCAGCACCTTGGCGGAATCCACACTTTCCTAAGACACAGAAAAATGGAATCAATGCGGGATATAGAAACCAAACATCAACAACAAACAAAAAGCAACACACGGAACAACAAAATGAGTGCCAATAAAGCACGTTATCTGAAAGAAAAAGAAGAACAAAAAGCACACAGGAAAATTTTACGTCAAATCAAAGAAACTGAAAATAAAATTGAACAAACGGAAATAAGACTGTCCGAACTCGAACATATTCTCAGCCATCCCGAACAGTTAGAAGATGACCATCCCGAAGAATACAACAAACTTAAAAATCAACTTGACAAGCTCATGGACACTTGGGAACACCTCCAACAACAACTATAAAATACCCATCACCCAACATAGTGGATTGTTGCACTTAACCGGAATGCGATAAATCGCATCCCTGCAGTGCACAATCACCCCGTCTCTCTAACTCACTCTATCACTCCATCACTCCCTCTCTCAATCACCGCTCGCCAGCTCGCACCATCGCCAACTCGCTCCATCGTGCTATCTCCCTCTCTCACAATCTCCTCCTGAATTCCGAGCAAAAAATACCTACAGATACAGAAATATTCAAAGAATCCGGAGCTGTCCCTTCTCGTGGATAGCCGGGAACACTAATTTTTTCATCACATAAAGGTTCCAATGCTTGCGAAATACCCTGTCCTTCATTGCCCATCAACAACAAGGCTTGCTTCTTAAGTTTTTTATCATAAATCGAATCTCCATGCATAAATGTTCCATACACCGTATAATTGTCAGTTGATGCACGGATTTCTTGTACTTGTAGTGCCAGATCAACATAATGCACCCGTACACGAAACAGCGAACCCATACTGGCCTGCACTACTTTTGGATTGGTTACATCCACAGTATCTGCAGAACACAGCACATCTGAAACACCAAACCAATCTGCTATGCGGATTATTGTACCAAGGTTTCCAGGATCCTGTATGCAATCAAGCCCTATAGACAACCTGGTTTTTATCCTGTCAACATCTAACTCCGGTTCATTATATGGCATCACAGCAATTACATCTGCTGGATTTTTCTGACTGCTTATTTTGGCTAACTGTTTTTCACTCGCTATCTCAATCCCGTTGTATGTTTCCCATTCAGGATGTTTTTTCAACAACTTCTCATTAGCAATGATATGTTCAGGCTGATTTCCTGTTTTCAAGGCTTCATGAACAATTTTTTCTCCCTGAATAAGGTATTGTTTATGCAACAACCTGAATTTTTTCAGTTGAAGCGAACGAAATTGCTTAATTTTTGCATGTGTTAACATGTTGAAAAGGTCTATTATAGCGTTTCTTAATTAACATAACTTGTCCGGCGTAAATTTGTCCGGCGTAATGAAGTGAAGACGGATGAAGTGAAGACGGATTATTAATGTTCAAAACTATGCTACTCGCTCCAACCGAATCTGATTTAGTTATTATTGATCCAAAAATTTTCATGAGTTCTGTTGCTTCTTGTATTTTTGTGAAGTTTTTTAACAAATATTCTGACATTTTTGGCAAATAGAAAAGTTCTACCTTCCAAGTCATATTGTTTTGAATTTTGATTTTTCATCATTTGAATTTGTTTAGTATTTGGGTATTAGAATTTAGGATTTATTTAAATGTTTATTGGTATATTAATTAGAGTCTGTCAATAAAGTCAGTGTCTGATTCATAATGTTCGAGTTCAAGGCTTGCGAAGTATTAGCAACCAGGAGTTTACTGGCGTAAATGACTGGTTGTCAATGCGAGCGTAACGCAGAAATCGGACATTATGGACGGACACTAATTAAAGAACGAACTACTATTTATCAATATGTCAAACTTAATCTTTATTTTTGATTGCTAAATGTAAAACATTATTTTGAATATCGGCATAAAACATACAGGTAAATATTTCAATACCCTTGTGGTATTGTTTTTTGTTGTATTGATTGTTTCATGCAGTTCCACCAAACTGGTGCCGGAAGATGAATACCTACTTAATAAACAGGAAATTAAATGCGACAACCCTGAATTTGATGAAGGCGACCTGATGCCTTCCATCAAACAAAGACCAAACCGTAAAACCCTCGGATTATTTCGCTTTCATCTTGGTGTTTATAACCTTACACATTCAAAAGACAGTACAAAATCTGATTCTACATGGATTAGAAGAATAGGAAAAATTATCGGCGAACCACCTGAAATATATCAATCCTCCTTACGGTATAAAAGCAAGAAAAACATTGTTAATTTTCTTGAACACAGGGGATATTACAATGCATCCGTTGAAGACACATTGATTTCTGATAAGAAAAATCCCCAAAAAGCAAAACTAAAATTTAAAGTAAACACAGGGAAACCATATTACATAAGCAACCTCACATACAATATTACCGACCCTTTTATTAAAGACCTGATTTTTGAAGATACCTCAAAATCCCTGGTCAAAGAAAACATGATATTTGATTCGGAAAAATTAATGAAAGAAAGGGAACGTATCACAGACCTGATGAAAAATCACGGGTATTATTATTTTTACGAAGATAATATCCATTATTATGCAGATACTACGCAAACACCTTATAAGGTTGATTTAACCTTAACCATTAAGAAATCTTTTGAAGCCAAACGGTGTTTTCTTGAAGAAATTTTTACACCTCAAACAATCAAAAAGGTGTATTTTTACATTAATTTCGACAGGGGAGCCTATGCAGTGCATAAAGAGAAATACCTCGAACAGCTCGACACGGTAAAAGTGGATGAAT
Source organism: Bacteroidota bacterium (assembly GCA_034721855.1). Classification (GTDB taxonomy): domain Bacteria; phylum Bacteroidota; class Bacteroidia; order Bacteroidales; family ML635J-15; genus JAQIBY01. Next base: position 2,602 of record JAYENB010000123.1, on the reverse strand, counting down.
TTTATTTCCTCATAGATGGAGAAATGAAATTAAATCCCGAGGTAATTCTCAATGCAAATTACATTAAACCCGGATATTTATATCAACGGGAAAATGTAACCCTTACTCAGAAAAACCTGGCTGCATTAAAGCAATTCAAATTGATCAACATTGTGTTGAAAGAAAACAAAGAAAAAGAAAAAAGTATCTGGAACGCAGAAAACCCTTGGCTTGATGCCCATGTTTATCTCAGTCCTTCTCTCAAGCAATCATACTCTGTTGTAGCAGAAGGCACAAATTCAAGCGGAAATTACGGGCTTGCAGGAGTGCTGACATACAACAACCGAAACCTGTTACATGGAGCAGAAATTTTCAGCACTAAACTTACCGGGTCATTACAATCAATGATTAGTTCCGAACAAGAAGAAAGGTTCCTTAATACGTTTGAATACGGTGCTCAGTTTAAACTGGATGTGCCAAAATTTATGATCCCCTGGCAAACTGAACGCTTTGTAAAACAATACGATCCAACAACCAATTTTAGTTTATCATTTAATCATCAAAACAGACCAGACTATACAAGATCGCTGGGGAACGCCAGTTTTGGGTATTCATGGCAAAGTAAAAACAATTTCTTTACCCACAGCCTGAATCCCATTGAATATTACACAGTGAAAATTTTTGACGACCAGGATTTTCAACAACAAATTGACTCCCTGTACATTAAATACAGTTTCCAGGACCAACTAATTACAGCAGCAAGTTACAACTTAAGTTTTAACAACCAGGACATAAAAAAAACCCGTAATCATTGGTTGATCTGGACAAATCTGGAAACATCGGGAAATTTCTTCAGGGCATTTGCTCCAACACTCAAGCTTCCTCAAAATGACGAAAATGCTTATAGTATTTTTGACCTACAATTCGCCCAGTACATTAAAGCCGACATTGATGCCAGGTTTTACCAGGAAATAAACAGAGCCAATAACCTTGTGTACAGAGCCTACTTCGGTGCCGGCATCCCTTATGGAAACTCCACACAGGGGCTCCCGTTTGTAAAAAAATACTACATCGGTGGAGCCAACGATATCCGCGCATGGCAGGTTCGTACGCTTGGGCCAGGTTCTTATGACGGAAGAACGTTATTTAATCAGATTGCTGACATGAAATTACTGCTTAATTTTGAATACCGGTTTGACCTGATTGCCTTCATTGAAGGAGCACTTTTCCTTGATGCAGGTAACATATGGGCATTGGATCCTTCTGATAACAGAGAGGGCGCCATGTTTGATCCTGCAACGTTTTATAAGGAAATTGCACTTGGAACCGGGCTTGGCTTGCGTTTTGATTTTTCTTTTTTTATCCTTCGTTTTGATTTCGGAGCTCCTCTCTACGATCCTGCTTATCCTTTGGGTGAAAGATGGCTGGGTACATTCCAGGACTTTAGCATCAATGATTTTACCCTTAATTTCGGCATCGGATATCCATTCTAAATTTTCATCCATCAAGCAGTATCATAATAAAATTGATAATGATTTGGGCGCCCGGGCGGCCTACGGCTATTAGTTGCGGCCTGCTGTGCTGCTGCACTAACGCCTTTACAGGGGCTTTCTCCGGCAGCCCTGCCAGGCGTGTGCAGCATAGCACAGCATGCCGCAAGCTAACCGCCTCCGTCCTGGCGCGGGCATAGTCTCATTTAGATAGTGGATCTAAGAAAACACCAGTTTTTTTAGTGGCATAATAAAAAACGTCAAGAATAAGGCTTGCAAAGTATTGGTAACCAGTAGTTTACTAATGTAAATGACTGGTTGCCATTGCGAGCGTAACGCAGTTATTGACGTTTTCTTATAGCCACTAGATAAATATCGTCCATGTTGAAAAAATGTTTCCTCATCTTCGGTTAATAAAATACCCTCATTCACATTAAATATGCACATGAACAACTTTGTCCCTCACACCTAATCCCAGTGAAAAGTTCCATTATATAGAAGGCATAGGATTTTAAGAAATAATCTAAACGTAAAAACGCCTTACCAGGCTATTGAAAAATGCCTGCCCCGTAGCCCTGATACGCTAAAGCTACAGGGTAAACTTTAGCGTACTGGGAGTATGTTTTAAAATATGAATTTTGTTAGGAATAAATGCAATGCCAAGCCAACGCCCTGCGCCGCACTGAGCCTGCCGAAGTGAGCAGAGCCGAAGGGTTACTTGAGCATTGCCGAATGACGACACAAAATCATTGAAAGTAAATTTTTAATCAAACTCCTATGGAGTTTAAAAATAAAACACTAATTTTAAAGCAAAATAATAATTCAAGTTTTCATAATTTATCAGGATTATGACGGAAACAACCTTGTTTACCCCGTAGCGGGGCGTATCGGGGTGAAACTTGACAAGATTATAGAAAAGTTAGGATATCGTTCCAAAATGGAGTAATAAACAAATTAGATAATAGAGAAATAAATGGAATTTTACGTATACACAGATGTTAGCTTTAAGTGAAAAGAACCAAACTGCAACATAGAAACCTGATTATAAAATTGAAAAAACAGATAGAAAATATTGGCTCATTGATTGAAGGTTGGTGCAAGAAAAAAATAGTTTTTGCCCACGCGCTTCTGCC
>JAYENB010000122.1:0-3312 GCA_034721855.1 Bacteroidota bacterium | reverse complement strand
TGTAGTGCTTCATCCACATCCCATTCTCCGGAATAACCAACACACGCAATAGAATGTTTTACCAAATAAGCTAATCTATGAGCAATTTCATCTTCATCACCATAAATAAACTCCAAAGGTGGATCAGTAGGGCGCACATCTGCCGGCCCGAAACCACCGCCAATTTTACTGCAAACCCGCTCGCCTTCAATGAAATAATGCTTGGTATATTCATGCTCGGTCATGACGAGGTAGGGGCTGGTGTAGAGGGTTTTTTCAAAAAACACGTTGCTGTATGTTGTCTGTCCGTTAATTTGCATTTGTGTTTCATTTCCGGTTAATTTCATTATGCGGTCGCCGGGATCATCGTACAAATATAACTTTTTTAGACTTATTAATTGCATTTATCACTAAAACAAGGTTGAAAACGTTGATATAAAAGAAAAGCCCCGGATTTTAAGAAGCTTTATAAAAATCTTATTTCAATTTATCTACCATATCTCAAGCCAATAAATCAATTCATTGTCTTTTTCATTTATTGCAATACCCTTGGAATAACCGTTTTTCCACTCTTCTGGCAAACCCTTACCATCGGTTAAATAATCTTTTCCCAAAAAGTTGCCCTGTGCTGAGTTTATAATAAAAAATTTGTACTTATTCATCTCTAAATCTGAAAAGTACATTTTTTGATTATTACTCTCAAATATTTTGGGGATATTTGGCAGCGGAAGTAACGAGTCTTTTTTTGTTACTGATTTTATTTCGTTTTTGTGATTTATTATCAAACTATTTTTCTCATAGAACCCAACTTCAATATATTCTTTTTCCAGTGATTCACTAAGATTTTCAACTTTTTGGGCAGAAGTTTTAAATAATACTGTAAAGCCATATCTATTGCGTTTTTTCTCAAATTTAGGTAAATTAAGGCTTACATGAAAAGTATCACCAATGATTTGAGGAAAATGGTTAATCATTGTATCAGAAAACTCCTCTGATGCTATTTTATATGATTTTTCATATTGCTTATTCACAGCACTTTGTTTGTCTCCATTTTTGTGTAAGCAGCCCGTAAAAGATATGATAAGAAGGTTAAAACAAATTATATAGTATCTCATTTAATTAAAATTTTACCAATTTACATTTATTTCAATTTTCACTCTTGCATCAGTTGAAACACAATTGTCAAGATACCAGCCAACAAAAGATTTTCGTTTATTGTTAACACCATAAACAACATCTTCCCGGTAAATTTCATGAGTATAATTTTGGAAACCCAAGCTACTAGGTTTTAAATCAAGGTAATCCCTATTTTCCCTGCCAACTGGTACCTGACCATTTTTCACATACTTATCATCAATGCCTTTGGTTATTTCAGTACCATTGATAACGGTTCTGCTTCCAAATTTCCCCAAACTTACGCTGGTTTCGTACTGCTCATTTTCAACTTCAACCTTTCCTGTAACTTTCCTATATCCATTTTCACCCATCTTTTGTTCAATTTCTGCTGAAGACATATCAAACTGTTCATAATCAGGCTCAGGAACCATATCAGGGTCATTTTTATCAACATTTACATTGTCTTTAGCAATAAAAACCCTGTCCGGTTTATCGTTGTCAACATATCTCAGCAATTTACCATCCTGGTCAAAATAGAAATCATCATCCAGTGCCCCACTCGGATCCACTTTCATCACCGGGCTATTTTGTACGTAGCTGTATGGAGATACCCAGCTACGCTCATCTGATAGTGGGTCAACACTCAGCCAGTTACTCAGCTCACTGTCATCATACCATACGCCAAAAACAGGATTATGGTATTTATATATCTTTTCTGCTGCCATAACACCAGTTCTCATCAATTACTTTTGCTCTTTCATTAATAAAAATTTGCCAATTTTCATTATTAATACTATCTAATCCCTCTTTGCAATATATAAGAACATAATCAGGCTTAATTGTGAATTCAGTAAAAGTTGTTCCGTCATCTAATGTTATGTTCCAAATTTCAGGAATTTGTATCTCATGGTACAATTCTAAAATAGAATCGCTTTTTGCTTTTGCATATTCAAAAATTTTTGTGGTATCGGTAGTTCCTAATTTGTCATACCCATAAACAATCCAATTGTTTTTAGGCAAACGCTTGGTGCTATCATAATAATTGAAATTAGGGAGTGTATATCCTTCACCTTCTTTTAAAAAAATATTATAAGTAAAGTACTTATCATCCCTTATATCTCTGGGAATAATAGTAACATCTTCCAATAATGAAATCTTTCCACCTTTAAGTGTATTGTATGTGTTCAATGCTTTTCTTTCTTTTTTTGACACAAAAAAATTATTTAGGTTTAACCCTTCATTATTTGAGTTATCATTCATACAACTTATGAAACAACCTAAAAGTAAAACTATCAATATTCTTATAAATGTTTTCATAGCAATACTTTTTTAATAATATCTGTACCCTGATTTTATTGCCCTCTGATCTGCCTTGCTGTCATAAGGTTTATATTTTAGGTTAGGATTGTCTGTTTTTGATCCTGTGGCTGCCCTATAGTGAGCTGCGGCTTTTAGTGTTGGCAATTTGAAATCCATTGCTTTTCCTGCAGCACCCCATAAGAAGTTTCCAAAATCTTTTCTATTGTATCCGGTGCCTGTAAGATTTGAATTTGTAATACCAGCATTTTTAATCAGATATAAAGTTTCTGGGCTGTCATCATAATTTAATTCAGGAACAAAGCCAACAAAATCTAATTTCCCTTTGCTATAACCGGAAAATCTACTTTTTTCTCCCAAAGGCCTGCTTTCTCTCTCAATAAACGTAAACTTATTATCAGCATCTAAAGCTCCGGACATCTCAATTTCATAATCAATTTTTTCTCTTGAAATTTCTTGAGCAAATTTGATTTTTTTATCTTCAATCAGTCCTTTATCATATTCAGGATCATTAAATGCATAATAATCTCTTTTTCCAGTTTTAGAACTTTCCAAGACAATTTGATCGGGTAAATTATTTTCCTCTTTACCCTTATATTTTCCGCTTTCTTTATCAAACACATAATTGTCATCCAGCGCCCCGTTCGGATCCACCCTGTTAACCGGGCTATTTTGCACGTAGCTGTATGGAGACACCCAGCTTCGCTCATCTGCCATTGGGTCAATACTCAGCCAGTTGCTTAGCTCGCTGTCTAATTCTTTTGCGGAGAATTTGTAGCGGGTGTCGAAAGTGCTGTTGCGCTGGGATGCCCAGAGTTCGCCGAAAGGTAAATATTGTAGGTGTTGTTCAGCCAAACCATGCCTTTCGGTGATGAAACTGCTGCTGCCGAGGTGGTCGGG
>JAYENB010000121.1:1291-3321 GCA_034721855.1 Bacteroidota bacterium | reverse complement strand
TCCGTCTTCACGGCGTTCCGCCGGACACGGTCAGCGGGAATCCGTGCAAATTTTATGCAAATGAGGGCAGAGCCAAGCTTGCTTGAGCTATGCCGAGTGCAGCCAAAATTATGGAATCTGCGGCAATAATGATTACTTTTGTCCGGATGAAAGTGGAAAAAAAAACTGCAGATTTTTTACCCACCAACCGGAAAGAAATGGACAACCTGGGGTGGAAACAACCTGACATTATCCTGTTTAGCGGTGATGCTTACGTTGACCATCCCTCCTTTGGCACAGCAGTGATAGGACGAATGCTGGAATCGGCAGGTTATAAAGTAGCCATAATTCCACAACCCAACTGGCAGGATGACCTTCGTGATTTTAAAAAACTGGGCCCTCCCCGCTTGTTTTTTGGCGTTTCTGCCGGCAACATGGATTCCATGGTCAACCATTACACGGCATTCAAACGCCTGCGTCACGATGATGCTTATACTCCCGGAAACCGTCATGGGGCACGTCCGGATTACCCGAGCCTAATTTACACACGGATATTGAAAACACTTTTTCCGGATGTTCCTGTTGTCATTGGAGGCATTGAAGCGTCAATGCGGCGCTATACGCATTACGATTACTGGCAGGATAAACTGTTGCCGGGGATATTATACAGCAGTGGCGCAGACTGGCTGATGTATGGCATGGCAGAATACCCTGTGGTTTACCTAAGCAACGCTCTGGACCAAAACAAACCGCAGGATATTTACAATATTCCCAACCTACAGTATATCAGCAACACAAGGCCGGATATTCCGGATTCCAACATACTGGCATCATACGAAAAATGCATAGAAGACAAGCAGGTGTTTGCTGAAAATTTTGTCACCATTGAGAAAAATGCCAATGCCCTGGATGGCAAAACCCTGATACAACCTGTCGGGGATAAATATTTGGTTACCAATCCTGCCCAAAAGAGGCTGAGCACAAAAAAAATGGACAAAATCTATAGTTTGCCATTCACGCGCCTGCCCCATCCACGCTACCGTGACAAACCTGAAATACCAGCTTATACCATGATACGCCATTCTGTAAATATCCACAGGGGATGTTTCGGTGCTTGTGCATTTTGTACCATTGCAGCCCACCAGGGACGTTTTATCAGCAGCCGTTCCGTGAAATCCATCATGAAAGAGGTACAACACATTAAATCCATGCCAGATTTTAAAGGGCATATTACCGATTTGGGTGGCCCCTCTGCCAATATGTACGGCATGGAACCCATTGACCTTTCCAAATGCAGGCAATGCAAAAGGCCATCGTGTATATATCCAACGATTTGCGACAATCTCAACACTGACCACACTGATTTGGTGAAATTGTATGAAAAAGTACGTCAACAACCGGGGATAAAAAAACTCAGCATCGGCAGTGGCATACGGTACGACCTGGTTTTTATATCGCGGGAAAACTACCGGACATCAGCGATGACATACCTGGAACAACTTATCCGTCATCATGTGAGCGGGAGGCTTAAAGTGGCACCTGAGCATACCGAGTATAACGTGCTTAAAATCATAAGGAAACCATCATTTGAAAATTATCTAAAAATGGATGCGTTTTTCAATAAAACAAACGCCAAATACAAACTCAATCAGCAGTTGCTTCCCTATTTCATCAGTTCTCATCCGGGATGTAGCTTTCAGGATATGCAAAATCTGAAGGAAAAAGTCAGGCAGAAACATATTTTGGCTGAACAATCACAGGATTTCACGCCTACGCCTATGACATTGGCAACAGTCATGTATTATACCGGGATTGATCCTTATTCCGGAAAAAAGATAACAGTGGCACGTAGTGTAAATGAAAAGAAACAACAATGGGCATTGCTACTACACGGAAAATCTGAGAGAAAACAATAGTTCCCCTTGTGATTTTTCCGGGGTTGTCCATGTTTTCCCCAATGGTCAGATATCCAGTTTATCAAATATGACCAAAGAGTGGTCAGCTATAGTCCTTGACGTTGGTGTTGCCTACAAAGAAGACGTTGACCATGT
>JAYENB010000121.1:0-1191 GCA_034721855.1 Bacteroidota bacterium | reverse complement strand
TCTGAACTCCATGGTAAATCCGGATAACACAACAAATGCAAGTGGCGCGGTGAATTTTTAATGGCTGTATCCAACCACGCTGGTGAGTTTCCATACACATGTTCAAGCCAGACTTTGGTGATGATCAGGCCAGTATCAAGAAAAAGATACGCCGGATTGGCTGCAACCATACCACTTTCCAGCTCAATCTGCATCCTGGCAATGTGCAGTACATCTTTTTTTGTGTAATCCCTGTTCAAAAAATGAATATAATACCGTGCGTATTCAGGCAACCACATCCCCGATGTTATACGGGCAAGCTCATAGCTTAACCACGACTTCCCGGTGCATTCAGGACCGGTAACAACTATACGCTTACAGTTTTTGTCAAATCTTTTTTCCATGCTTTATATCCGATTACAGCCATTACGGTAAGAAAAAGGAAAAGCACCGCTGTGGGGTACAATCCTTTGTATATATACAAGCCTGTAGCAACCAGGTCAACTACAATCCAAAACAGCCAGTTTTCGATAATTTTACGGGCAAGCATCCACGTAGCCACAAAACTCAATGCTGTTGTGAATGCATCCCCCACGGGCACCGGACTGTCTGTGAAGTGTTTTAATACCTGCCATATTACCACAAATAACACCCCCGATGCCAACAGCGACCACATCCACTCTATATCTGTCAACCGACTAACCGGTAATTTTTTCTCACCATCGTGTTTTTTACGCTTATTTTTTCCGAACACCCAATGTAACCACCCATAAATGCTCACAACAAAATAATAAACCTGAAGCGACATATCAGCATAAAATTTGGTTTGATAATACACCCAGATATACATGGATACCATAATCAGGGCTACCAACCAGTACAATGGATTTTGTTTAATCTGCAGAAAAATGCTAAACACCCCCAATGCTGCCGCTGTCAGCTCAAAATAATTCTCTGCTATCCAATCCCATACAAACATATATTTAGTGTCTTAAATTTTATTTTCTGACATGTATTGGCAAAAAATCCCAAGTTCAAAAACCAAAATTTAAAATAAATCCCAAGTCCCAAAAAATAAAAATTTCGTAACTGTTCACATTTTAAAATTAAATAACTGTTAATTGACCTAATTTCTAATTGCTCTAATTAATCTAAAAAATGACCAATGAGTTCAGTCTAAAAAGTAAAAATAACAAAATTTTCCACCAAGCC
>JAYENB010000120.1:0-3338 GCA_034721855.1 Bacteroidota bacterium | reverse complement strand
TTTGAACATTAATAATCCGTCTTCATTTCATCCGTCTTCATTTCATCCGTCTTCACTTCATCCGTCTTCACTTCATTACGCCGGACAAGTTTACGCCGGACAAGTTTTGTATTTTGATATTGTTTAGTATTTAGAAATTAGGATTTCCAGTATATCTTTTCAGACTAGGATCATAAATATAAATATAGCTTAGTTATTCCATCAGAAGGGAGTGGAACTGTTGTTTATCATCATAAAACACATTGAAATCCACATTGCCCCGAATACCTTCAATGTTTCCTTTTTCTGTGAACTGCCAAAACAACCAGTTTTTGCCGGGTTTTTCAGGAGTGATATAGTGCCCGTACCGGGCCAGCCAGAAAGCATATCCATTGAAGCGGTTGTCGTTTTGAAAGTGCATGATATAATATTTGTAATAGGTGTAAACAATGGGCTTAACGCCATAATGTTTTTCAACCGTTTTAAGCCATCTTAGCAGACCAATTTTGAGATTTTGAAATGATTGCACCTTGGAATAATCTTCTATATCCAGTACAGGAGGCAAATCCCCGGGATTGAGTTCAACGCATTGAATGAAATTAGAAGCCTGTTTAAAACTGTTTTCATTGGGACGATAGTAATGGTAGGCGCCGTGAGCTATGCCATGCTTTTTCGTTTTGTGCCAATTGTAATCAAACTGTTTGTCTTTGTGATTTTTCCCGGCGGTAGCCCTGATGAATGCAAAATTAATATGGTTGTGGTTTGTAAGTTTTTTCCACACAATGACATCCTGATATTCAGACACATCCAATCCGTAAACGGAATATGCGTTGAGCTGTTTTTTGCTTTCAGATAAGGTCACTTGGTTTTTAGGGCTGCGATAAAACCAAAACTGTATCCTGGATTTGATTGCCTGATGAGAAACAACAAACCAGCCACCAATAATCAACAACGCAAGCAGGATGATGAATTGCCGCCTTTGTTGTTTTTTACGTTTTGAAATGCGTTTGCCCATTTACACATACCCTTGGTTGATAAGATATTCTGCTATCTGAATGGAATTGGTTGCTGCCCCTTTGCGGAGGTTATCAGAAACAACCCAAAGGTTCAGGCTGTTGGGAAATGAATCATCTTCCCGTATGCGCCCAACAAAGGTTTCATCTTTGTCTTCAGCAGTGACAGGCATTGGATATATGTTTTTTGCGGGGTCGTCCTGTACCGTTATGCCCGGTGTTGAGGAAAGTATTTTTCTGACTTCTTGTACATCCGGGTTTTTGTCAAAGCTGATGTTTACCGATTCGCTGTGTCCGCCTTTCACGGGTACCCTGACAACTGTTCCGGTGATGTGTAAATCCGGCAGGCTTAAAATTTTCCGGCTTTCATTGATGAGTTTTTTTTCTTCAGATGTGTATCCGCTGCTGTCAAAATGTCCGCCATGGGGCAAGCAGTTTAATTCAATGGGATGTGGATATGCCGGATCTTTACACGGATGGTTTTCTTTTTCTGATTTTAATTGATTGATGCCCTTTAAACCGCTTCCGGTCACGGATTGATAAGTTGAAACGATGACCCGTTTTACCCCGTAAGCACGGTGCAATGGCCATAAAACCTGAACCAATTGAATGGTACTGCAGTTGGGATTGGCAATGAGTTTATCTTTTTTGCTGAGTATCTCCCCGTTGATTTCAGGAACAATGAGTTTTACATCGCTGTGCATCCGCCATGCTGATGAATTGTCTATCACGGTGCAGCCCTGTTTGGTAAAACGTGTAGCATTTTCTTTGGAAAAAGTACCGCCTGCTGAAAATATGGCCAAATCAGGTTTCTCCGATAAGGCTTCATCCACAGTTTTGACTGAAAATTGTTTTCCGCACCACGCTATTGTTTTCCCTGCTGAGCGTTCAGAGGCAACGGGAATTAAGCTATGGATATCAAAATCACGTTCTTCGAGTACCTGAAGCATTTTTTGTCCCACGACACCTGTAGCGCCGACAACTGCAATTTTCATAAGCATTATAAATTTGTGATAAAAATAAACAATTTATTTTTAGAATTTTTGTAATTTTCGGGAAATATTTGATAGTAATTCAGGCGGATTTGGCACGATTGCACGAAAGCACGATGGAACGATAGGGTGCAGGAACGATAGCGAGATGGCATGATAGCACGATAAGGATATGGAAGGAGAAAGTAAGAAGTCAATAAAAAATATGAGATATGAAAAAAATAAAAACACATAAAGATGTTTAGGTTTATGATTTTACATCTCGTTCAATCATGCTTTCGTGCCGTCGTGCTATCGTATTATCATGAGAGTCCGTTAAATTTGAGAATAAAGTATAAATTTGTTAACTTTGGTCAATTATGAAAAGAATATACTGTTTTATCATAGCTGCTTTTTGCACCTTTGCCGCTTTTGCGCAATTTACCGATGATTTTTCAGATGGTGATTTCATTAGCAACCCTGAGTGGACAGGGGAAACATCCAAATTTCAGGTGAGCGCTGCCAATGAACTTCAGTTGTATGATGCAACAGAAAGCGGAACAGCGTACCTTGTTACACAATCACAGGCCATCAACAACGCAAGTTGGGAATTTCTTGTGATGTTTGATTTTAATCCATCATCTACCAGCTATGCCAATGTTTACTTGGTATCGGATCAAACTGTGCTGGACAACAACCTTAACGGCTATTTTGTGAGAGTAGGCAACACCGAAGACGAAATCAGCCTGTACCGTCAAGATGGGGATAATAAAATAGAAATTATTGATGGAACAGATGACCGTATTAACATGACTAGTGTCAATGTGCGTGTAAAAGTAACCAGAGACGATTCCGGAAACTGGACACTGCAATCCGACAGCCTCGGAGGAACCAATTATTTCACTGAAGGTAGTGTGTTTGATGATACCCATGTTATGAGCTACTATAATGGTGTACACTGTATATACATTGCGTCCCGCTGGGATAAAATGCATTTTGATGATTTTAATGTTTTCCAGGATACCATTTCACCAGAAATTGTGTCAGCGGATTTATTGACTCCCTTGAGTGTGCAGGTTGAGTTTTCAGAAGTTTGCGATACCACCACTTCTTTGGATCCGGCAAATTATCAAATTTCACCAGCCATAGGCAATCCTGACGAGGTTACATTATCGGACAACAACGCAAATGTAGTTGTGTTGCAATTTTCAGGCACTGAAATAGACAACAGCCAATATACGTTAACAATCAGTAATATTACTGACGTATGCGGTAATATCATGCAAGATACTAATGTAATTTTACAAGAAAATACCAGTCCCACATTAGAAGAGATTAATGTATTATCAGATAATGAATTATTGCTGGAATTTTC
>JAYENB010000119.1:0-3359 GCA_034721855.1 Bacteroidota bacterium | reverse complement strand
AATTAAAACGAAAATGAATTATAAACCTAAAAATTTAAATGTTATGAAAAAAATTTACACGTTTTTATTTGCAATTATTTTTGCGTTTTCATTAACTGCTCAGGATTTAACTATTAATCAATTCAATTTGGGATATAATTATGACCCTGCAACAGGAATTATTTCTGATATGTATTTTTATGTCATGAATATTGATGATAATGAAGATGTTGCCTGGTCATTTTATGTAGCAATATTACTTTCTGACCCAGATGATCCTTATACTATTTATGAAGCTGACAGATATGAGATAGATGGATTATCTGCAAGTAGCTCTATGTTTCTTTCTGATTGGAATATTGATTTGAATAGTGTTAGTGACTTACCTTCAGGTGATTACTGTCTTGGTATTTTTGTTGATGTTGACGATGACATTTCTGAAACAGACGAAGATAATAACTACTATTATATTAGTCCAGAGGGTTATGATTTAACTTTTAATGGTGGTGCAGGCATTTATGATGTAACAAAAACAAATGCAACATTAAATCAAAATTACCCTAATCCTGTAATAAATAAAACTGAAATTAGTTTTGATTTAGAAACTAATGGATTAGTAAATATATCAGTATATGATATGACAGGAAAACTTATCAAAAATATATTAAATAAAAATTTAAGTGTTGGTACTTATAAATATTCTTTTGATTTAAGTAGCCTACATAAAAGCATGTATTTTTATAGGTTAAAAATTGATAATAACACTATTCAAACAAAAAAACTCATTAAATATTAATGATTCATTCTTTAAATTAATGTCTGTCTGTAATAAAAAAAATATAATTTTATAGACAGACTTTTTTTTAATTTTGTAACCGTTCACAGTATTAATTTTTTATCAGTTTATCGGTTATTGGTTATCTATTCGGTTACTCAGGTTGCCAGTTTTTGCCGAAAAATTTCTTCCCTAAGTATTTTGGTGTCAAAGTTAAACAAAATTTATAAGCGTTCACAACTTAATATTTTAGAAGTGCTTTACTGTTTTCGTACTTTGACCTAACGCAAAGTTCGCTAAAAAAATAATTATAATACCAAAGGCATTCCTTTCCCGAAGGGACTCCTTTCGGAGCTGATATAGTCATCACTACGTGAGGAGTAGGAAAATCTTTGCGTTCTTGTCGTGATATTTATTACTAGTGTGTGAACCGTTACCTAAAATCGAACTTTAATAAATTTCAAAATCCCAACAAAAAGTTGATTTTTTGCTTAGGGAATGTGGCGAATTAATTTCAATTTTTGTAAAATCAATTAATACAACACAACAAAACATTACGGTTACAAAGAAAAAATAACTTTGACATTTTTTATCCGTCTTCACTTTCCGTCTTCGTTCCGTCTCTGCCTTGCTTCGCCGGACAAGCTTTACTACGCCGGACAAGTTTTATCATTTACTTATATTACCTCTATTAAAACAAAAATACCTGGAAAGCTCAGAATTGCCCGTAAAGTAAACATATTTCCATAACAAAAAATATGACAATATTTCAAAGAACAAACATACGAGTCGCAAACCCGTCTGTCGCCGGGCAAGGTTACTAAGAAATGAAAAAATATGAATTAAATCGCTTACCATCAAATAACGATAGCACGAAAGCACGATTGCATGATAGCACGATTGCATACTTTCATGCTGTCGTTACATCGTCCCATCGCCCTATTGTGCCTTCTCACTATTGTTATTTCTCAGCGTCTCAGCAGTAAAAGTCGGTAACAATTGAATGTGACTGACTAATAAAGAAATTAAAAAAACAAGGAAAAATTCCTGAGTGATGCATGGTTTTTCAAATTCATGCACTTAACTATACAAATTTAATTAAATTTGCGCACTTGTATGAATAATTTTTTTAAATTTGATTAATATGATTAAAAGAGAAGCCAAAAAACAAATTGAGAAAGCGATGGAACTCAACAAAGTATTAATCTTGTTGGGTGCAAGACGTGTAGGCAAAACAACCCTCGTTAAATCGCTTATGGAAAAACGAACAAATGCAAGGTATGTGAATTGCGAATTGCTACAGAATAAAGAAGCTCTTGAAACAAGCAATTCAGAAACGCTATATGCTTTCTTTGGAAAATATGATTACCTGTTTTTGGATGAAGCTCAAAACATTAAAAACATTGGGCAAACATTAAAGATAATCCATGATAGCTTTCCGAAGATAAAACTTATCGCTACGGGATCATCTGCTTTCAGACTTCAGCAAGAATCCGGCGAACCTCTGACAGGTTGTTCAAGGGTATTTCACCTACAACCCTTATCTTTTCGGGAAATTGTCAATCATGATGATTTACTGAAAGCAAAAGGCCAACTTGAAAACATCTTGCGGTTTGGTTTATACCCGGAAGTTTTCAATCAATCGGAAGACTTTGCTATTGAAGAACTGGAAAATATTGCCTCAAACTACCTTTACAAAGACATTCTGCAATTTGAAAACTTGAAAAAACCGGATTTGTTATATGATTTATTGAAAGCTCTGGCGCTACAGGTTGGTAATGAAGTTTCTTTAAACGAACTATCAAACAAGCTGAACGTACATGTCAATACCATCAAAAGGTACATTGAATTGCTTGAGCAAAACTATGTCATTTACCGCTTGAATACATTAAGTAAAAACCCAAGAAATGAGATAGGAAAAAGTCAGAAAATCTACTTTTACGATTGCGGGATCAGAAATGCCATTATCCGAAATTTCAATACCATGAATTCACGTAATGATGCCGGGCAATTGTGGGAGAATTTTTTCATAACTGAGAGAATAAAAAATAATGCCAACAGCCGGAACTTTGTAAACACCTACTTTTGGAGAAACTACCAGCGAAAGGAAATTGATTTTATTGAAGAAATTAACAACATGTATCAGGCTTTTGAATGTAAGTACAATCCAAAGAAAAAAGTAAAAGCACCAATTGATTTTGCAAAACATTATGAAAATTTCAGCTTTCATACTGTTTTTACTGAGAATTTTTGGAAATACCTAAGTTAGTTTTTCAAATTCATGCACTTAACTGCACAAATTCTTTGAAATTTATACACTTGGGGCTGTTTTATATAGGCTCCATCTGGAAAATTTATATGTCACAGGCAATAATTGACAACAGCCCAATAGTGCTTAAAAATTTTCATTGTCTATGAAAAATGCTGAAAATCTTGATGCGAAAGAATTATTGGAAGGTCCCTTTTAGGTTTCTAAATTGGTAACTGTTCACATTTTAAAATTAAATAACTGTTAATTGACCTAATTTCTAATTGCTCTAATTAATCTAAAAAATGACCAATAAAACTAATAACAAAAAGTGGGATTTAGAAGAAAGAACAGCTA
>JAYENB010000118.1:0-17375 GCA_034721855.1 Bacteroidota bacterium | reverse complement strand
GGTGTATCCACTTCGGTTGAGCTTAGCGAAATCACAACAGATTGTCCTACAATTACCATCTGCGGAGAAGAAACAAAAATTGTGGATGTGACCAATTCCACCACTGGCGATACCTGGATGGACAGAAACTTAGGTGCTTCACAAACAGCAGATTCTTCCCGGGATTACAATGCGTATGGTGCGTTGTTCCAATGGGGACGCTTAAGCGATGGACATGAGTGTATTAACTGGACAAGTTCAACAAGTGGGACGCCTGTCAATGGGAATACGAATATAACGAGCTCAGTTGATAATCCTGGTCATAGTTTATTTATTACTGCTGGCTCCAGTTCAGATTATGATTGGCGTAGCCCACAGAACAATGACCTGTGGCAGGAAGTAAGCGGCACAAATAACCCATGTCCGGATGGATACAGACTGCCAACTGAAACAGAATTAGATGTAGAACGGGCATCCTGGTCATCTAATGATGCGGACGGGGCTTTTGATTCTCCCCTAAAACTCACACTTACTGGGAATCATAACTATAGTGGTTTGATTACCAACGTTGGTACTAACGGCCAATGTTGGAGTTCTACGGTGGATGGTATATATGGCAAGCGCATGTATTATGCGAGCAATTATGCAATCATAAACAGCATCTATAGGGCTTTCGGTTTTAGTGTTCGCTGCATTAAGGATTAGGTGTGCACTGATGATGATTAGGGACACAAAGGCGCATTGTGTTAACAAACCTAAACATATGCAAATGCTCGCTGAATATAAAACCTGACTAACAGATTGCGTCGCTACGCTCGCAATGACACGGCTTCGTACAAGGGTAGTGGAATTGATAAACCCCCGCTGCGAAACACCATCATTGTGAGGCGTTGTCCTGAGGAGTCGAACCTGCGCGCAGTAATCTGATGGTATCATAAAATTTATGTACAATGATTAAACAAAATTCATACCTTTGCGTTAAATAAAAGATTATGGGCATTATATTTTTCAAAATACCATCATATTCTGTATTTAATTATCAGCCAAGGTTTTACGACCCTGAAAAAGAGCGACGGGAAAAACGGCGCAGACAACTTAGGATGGAACAAGGGAAAGATATTGATTTGCCTCCCGGTGCCACTGCAGAAGACAGGATAAGGGGAAAGATGCAATATAAAATTCCCCCTGTTAAAAAGGCAAAACGGCGGTCAAATTTACGGTTATTTGGTATTCTGGCAGTGCTTTTGTTGCTTGTATATATTATAATGGTAATCTGAATTATGTCTGATAACATTCATTTATTACCCGATGCGGTAGCAAACCAGATTGCTGCCGGTGAAGTGATACAGCGTCCTGCATCTGTGGTAAAAGAGCTGTTGGAAAACGCTGTGGATGCCGGTGCTGATAAAATTCACATCATTGTCAAAGATGCAGGTAAAACCCTGCTCCAGGTAATTGATAATGGTTCAGGCATGAGTGAAACCGATGCCCGCATGGCTTTTGAACGGCATTCTACTTCCAAAATCACCAAAGCTGATGACTTGTTTGCCATTCGTACCAAGGGGTTTCGCGGCGAAGCCCTTGCTTCCATTGCTGCCATAGCTTCTGTTGAATTGAAAACCCGCCGTGAAGATGAAAAAGTGGGTACCCTTGTCCGGTTATCTGCTTCCAAAATTGAAAAGCAAGAAACCATTGCTTGCCCCAAAGGCAGTAATTTCTCGATTAAAAATTTGTTTTTCAATGTGCCTGCACGCCGAAAATTTCTAAAAACAGAACAAACAGAACTCAGGCACATCATCACGGAAGTGCAACGCATAGCTCTCACCCATCCTGAAATCCATGTGGTGCTTACACACAATGGTTCGGACATTTTCAACCTCACTAAAGGGAATGTTAAACAACGCATTGTCAATATTTTCGGACGTCAGATGGAAAGCAATCTTATTGACCTGAAAGTAAACACCAATCTCGTAAAAATCCGTGGGTACATTGGCAAGCCTGAAAAAGCAAAAAAATCATCCGGGGAACAATACTTCTTTGTCAACCGCAGGTATATGCGTCATCCGTGGTTTTACAGGGCTGTAACAACCGCATACGAAAAATTATTGCCCGAAGGCCGTTACCCCCAGTTCTTTATTTATTTCAGCATTGACCCTGATAAAATTGATGTCAACATACATCCCACAAAAACTGAAATCAAATTCACAGATGAACGTCCGGTTTACCAGATGTTGCATGCAGCGGTAAAAGAAGCCCTTGGTAAATTTAACCTGGTGCCTTCGCTGGATTTTGAAAAAGATGAAACCATGGACATCCATCCCGGTAAGAAAACCGGTCTTAAACCACCGGAAATATCAATAAATCCTGATTACAACCCATTTGATGAAGAAAAAAAACAGGGACAACCCTACCGGTCTTCACCTGAGGATTACAGCAAGAAATCAAATTTAAGAAATTGGGAAAAATTGTATGAAGGCCCCTCCGTGGATACGTCCGACAGTATGACAGGTTCTGAAAACCCACCGGATGATAACAAGGTTGCGGTGGATAAAGATAAAATGAATGCCAGCTTTTTTCAGCTTAAGCAACGCTATATCATCACGATGGTAAAATCCGGGCTTATGTTGATTGACCAGATCAGGGCTCATGAGCGAGTGGTTTATGAAGACATGATGCAGATACTAAAATCAAGAAAAGGCATCGTTCAGAAAGAATTATACCCCAAAACGGTCACCCTGAGCCCTGAAGATGCTGCCCTGCTTATTGAACTCATGGAAACGCTTTCCACCCTTGGTTTTGAACTCAGCGTGTTTGGCGACAACAGTTTTGTTGTCAATGGGATGCCGGCAGAAATCAGCATTTCTGATCCGCAATTCATGATTGAAGAGATGCTTGAAAATTACAAAAGCCATACAGGAGATGTGAAGCTGGCCATGGATGAACGCATGGCGTATGCCGTTGCAAAAACTTCAGCACGGTGCTTCGAACAACCTCTCAATCCTGAAGAGATGAAAGCCTTGTTTTACCGGCTCATGGCTTGTCAGGCACATAATTACACTCCCTCAGGAAAACCCATTATTAACATCATTTCAATCGAAGAGTTGGAAAAACGTTTTAAATGATTTCATTTCAAAAAAAAGCCTTCTAAACCTTATTCAATAAAATAACAAATTTACGGGAGTTTTTATTTATTTTGCAAATCTCTGATTTATAAAATAAAAACATATTATGATGCAATTCAGGACATCGCCGTTTTCAAATCTGCCTCCGGTTGTTAAAAACCTGCTGGTGATAAATATAGCCATGTTTTTGCTGCTGGTGTTGGCGCAATTAATTTATAAAGTGGACCTGAATATGTATTTGGGGCTGTATCAACCACAATCTGAGGCATTTAAACCTTATCAACTCGTTACTCACATGTTTATGCATGGTGGGCTGGCACATATATTTTTCAATATGTTTGCTCTTTTTATGTTTGGAAGGGTGCTGGAACAGTTCTGGGGTGGCAAGAGGTTTCTGATATATTACCTTGTTACTGGCTTTGGCGCAGCATTATTACACATGTTGGTTGGTTATTTGCAGGCACAAAGCCTGTTGAGTGAATTACCTCCGGACGCATTGTCCAAAATACAGACAGATGGATTGGAAGCTTTGCGTGCAGGGAAAAATTATGTAAATCCTGAAATGGCTAGGTTAAATGCAGTGATAAATACCCCCACCATTGGTGCATCAGGTGCTGTGTTCGGATTGTTGTTGGCTTTCGGAATGTTGTTTCCCGATGCACGCCTCATGTTGATATTTCCACCCATCCCAATACGTGCCAAATATTTTGTGATTGGTTATGGTGCGTTGGAATTGTATCTTGGCCTGACTCAACCAGGGAGCAATGTAGCCCACTTTGCTCATCTCGGGGGTATGTTATTTGGTATTATCCTTATTTATCTGTGGAAGAAAGGCCAGTTTAATAAAAAACGCTGGGACAAATGAAATTCTGGGATTGGATAAAATCAAACTTTGAGCGGGGGTCTGTTCTAACCCGGTTAATATACATTAATCTTGGCCTGTTTATCATCGTAAGATTATTGATGGGTATTATTATCCTTGCCGGGGGAAATGCCGATGTTATTCTCAACTGGCTGGCCATGCCTGCCGATTTGTCGTCTCTCATTACCCGGCCGTGGACGGTTGTAAGCTACATGTTTTTGCATTATAGTTTTTTGCATATATTATTCAACCTCATTGCTTTATATTGGTTTGGGCGCTTATTCACAAGATTCCTTACAGGAAAGAATCTGTTATCAGTGTATGTGTTGGGCGGACTTTCAGGTGCAGCCATGTATTTTGCTGCGTATAACCTCTTGCCTTTTCTGATGGTTGAAAAAGCAAATGCCATGGTGTTGGGTGCCAGTGCTTCCATTTATGCTGTGCTGGTGGCTGTGGCATTCATTGTTCCCAATTTTGAGATATACATTCCGTTTATTTCACGGGTAAAAATAAAATGGCTGGCCATAGCCTTTATCGTACTCGACCTGATCAGCCTTCCAGCAGGACAAAATATGGGTGGCCACATTGCTCATCTCGGAGGTGCTATTTTCGGTTACGTTTATGCGGTGCAGCACAAGCAGGGAAATGACATCACAAGATGGTTCGAGAAATTAGTTTTATCCTTTGTTTCGTTATTCAAACAAAAATCTAAAATGCACGTATCCTATAAAAGGGCATCCGGAAAAAAACGTCCTGAGACGGATATGGAATACAACGCCAGGAAGAAAGCAAAACAGGATGAAATTAATCGAATTCTGGATAAAGTCAGCACTTCGGGTTATGGAAGCTTAACAAAATGGGAAAAAGAAATATTGTTTAAAAGCAGCAACAAACGATGAAATTTATAAATACCATTGTCTGGATACTGAACTGGATAATTGCTATTTTATTAATAGGTAGTTATTTATCAAGATACGTTGACCCTGGCATTACAACCATATTTGCTTTTTTGGGATTGGCATATCCGGTGTTGTTGGTGATAAATATTGTGTTTATCGTTTGGTGGATTGTTTTCCGCTATAAGCGCCTGATACTAAGCTTAATCGTTATTCTCATCGGGTTTGGTTACATTGGAAATTTATGGAATCCAACCAAAAAAACGGTGCCGGAAAATGAACAGGAAGATGTTATAAAAGTAATGTCATACAATGTGAAGTTGTTTGGCTTGTATGACTGGAAAAATAACAAGGAAATCCGGGATTCTATTTTTAATTTTTTAGGACGGGAACAACCTGATATTGTTTGCTTTCAGGAATATTTTATCTCAGAAACCGGGTATTTTCCTACGAGGTCAAAACTAGTGTCTGTCCTGGATGCCAAAAATCTTCATGAGGGAATCGCCATTGAGGCACAACAAAAACAAAAATTCGGGATGGCGAGTTACCTGAAATATCCCATTGTCAACAAGGGGGAATTTCAGTTTTCCAATTCAAAAAACATGTTTATTTTTACCGATTTTCTTTGGGAAGGTGATACAGTTCGTTTATACAACATTCATCTTCAGTCTATTTATTTTGATGACCGGAATTATCAGGATGTGGATGCAAATTTTTTGACCGATATTGATAAAGAAAGATTGAAGGGATACAACAGCATAAGGAGAAAGTTAAGTTTTGCTTTTAAACAAAGGGCAAAGCAGGCTGAAGTGGTGGGTGAACATATAGAAAAATCACCCTATCCGGTTATTGTATGTGGAGATTTTAATGATACACCTGTGAGTTATGCTTACCATAAAGTGGGAAAATCACTTTGTGATGGTTTTAAGAAAGCAGGTCATGGACTGGCTTTGAGTTATGAAAGAAAATACCTGCGGGTTAGGATTGACCATATTCTTTACAGCAATGATTTTACAGCTTATGAATTTAATGTTCATAAAATTGGATACTCTGACCATTTTCCTGTATCTTGCTACCTGAATAATTGATAATTGTAAATAGTCAGGTACATTTAATTGTTACCGCTGAGACGCAAACCCGTCTGTCGCAGGGCAAGGTTACTAAGAAATGGAAAAAGAAGAATTAAATCGCTTAAGATTTGTAAATAAATTTTAAAATTTTTAAACTTTGTAACCTTGCCCGGCGACAGACGGGTCTCCGTCTTTGCGGTGAGGAGCTACTTTTGTTGACACTAATTAGTTACTGATAATTGTATGAAGTCTCTACGCATAGTTGTTTTTGTTTTCGTTGTCTTTATTTTGTCAGGATGTTCTATCATCCGGCAGGACAGATTTGAGTGGCCCCGGCTAAAAGGTGAAGGCGAACTCGTTGTCCATACATATTATGCAGTGACGTATAACCCCGAACACAATGTAGCCAACTGGGCAGCATATACATTGACAGAAGAAAAAACCAGGCCTTTTGTCAGACGAAAATATAATTACATGCCCGATACAATGGTTTCAACAGGTACGGCTGATTACGATGATTACCGGGGGAGTAGCTATGACCGCGGTCACCTTGTGCCGGCCAGGGATATGTTATTTAATGAAACTGCAAGTCATGAGGTCAATTACATGTCAAACATTACACCGCAAGCTCCTGCTTTCAACCGTGGAATATGGCGCAGCCTGGAACAAAATGTCAGGCATTGGGCTCAAAAATACGATTCTGTAATGGTAGTTTGCGGCCCCTTACTCGAAAAAGGATTGCTCCGCATCGGACGGGAAAATAAAGTTACAGTGCCTGATAAATATTTTAAAACCATACTGATACACAACGATACCATTAGTGCTTCCATTGGTTTTGTGATTCCGAATTATCAGAACAAGAAAAATTTCAGCGATGATTTATTTGATTATGCCGTTACGGTGGATGAACTGGAAAAAATAACCGGCCACGATTTTTGGCCAATGCTGTGGGGAAGAAGCGTGCGAAAGGCTGAACACAAATATGACCTGGAAATTTGGGAAATTGATGATTAGGGTGAAGGAACGAAAACACGAATGCACGATAGGGTGATAGGTCGATGTAAGGAAATAATAAGATGTAAATAAATAACATAATCCACTCTATGAAAAATACGAACATATTATTGCCATGTTAATCACTATGTACACGAATCCAGACCAATGGAAATTATGAAAATCCTATTTAATCATATATCATCGTGCAATCGTGCTTTCGTTCTATCGTTCAATCGTAAGTAGTTACATTTGATTTATCACACTATGGAAAGCAATGTATGGTATGCCTTATTGTTGACACTTTTTGCCGGTTTATCCACTGGGATAGGCAGTTTTATTGCTGTGTTCACAAAAAACACCAACTATAAATTCCTTTCAGTAGCGCTTGGTTTTTCGGCAGGGGTAATGATTTACATTTCTTTTGTTGAAATATTGCCTGAGGCAAATCATATAATGGAACAGAGTTTTCAAACCAAAATGGGATTGTGGGTAACCCTGATAGCATTTTTTGGCGGCATGTTGTTGATAACCATCATTGATAAATTGGTTCCTGAATATGAAAATCCGCATGAACCTCCTGCTCCCGGAGCTATGGACAAAATACCCGCTAATGCAGATAAGCTGAAAAAACTGGGTGTATTATCTGCCACTGCCATTGCCATTCATAATTTTCCTGAAGGCATTGCCACGTTTATGTCTGCATTGCAGGGGGCAGAAATTGGTTTACCCATAGCCATAGCTATTGCCATTCACAATATTCCGGAGGGGATAGCAGTTGCTGTTCCCATTTATTACGCCACCGCCAGCAGGAAAAAAGCGTTTAAATGGTCATTTTTGTCCGGATTGGCTGAACCTATCGGTGCTATCATAGCATTTTTGATTCTTATGCCTTTTTTTACTCCCTTAGTAATGGGTATTGTGTTTGCCTCCGTGGCAGGCATTATGATTTTTATTTCGCTTGATGAATTGCTTCCGGCTGCTGAAAAATACGGTGAACATCACCTTGCTATTTACGGCTTGCTTGCAGGAATGGCTGTTATGGCTGTGTCGTTAATCATTTTATAATATGAAGCAATTTTTGACCATAGCATGTTTTTGGGTTTTTGCTGCTTGCTTGGTTGGTTGCAGGGAAACTTCGGAACAACTGCCGGATGCGTATCAGGTAACTAAGCTTGATTTGTCTGCTAACGGTGAAATTAAAGACATGATTTTTCCTGCTGACAGCCTATGGCTTGTCTGTGGCGGAAAGAAAAACACACAGGGGTTCATTTATGCTTCCCACAATAAAGGAGAATCATGGCAAAAATGTCATGTTGCAGAGGAGGCATCCATAAACGCATTGTTTTACAGTGAGGAGGCCGGTTTTTGGGCGGGTGGTGACAGCATACGGATGTGGCGCAGTGATGACGGAATATCATGGTATGATAATCCCAGGGCCCCGTGTTACTGGGATAATTGCGAAAATCCCTATTGTGGCATACATGTCTGGCGCCAACATCATGTTTTTGCTGTTGGTGGCGAATATTTCCAGCGTGGAATTACAAGTGAGTCAGGTACCGGGGTGAGTTATTGGATACAGTTATACTGGCCAAACCAGTGGAACGATTTGTATGTGGATGCTTATGATGTCATCATTGCCGGTTATGGTATGGTCATTCAAAGTACTGATACTGTGCAGAATTTTGATTATATGGATGTATCAAAGGAAAATTTTACAGCCCTATCGAAAAATCAGAATGATGAATTATATCTGCTTGCAGAACAAGGGAAAATATATTGTCTCGAAAACAACGTATGGAAATCAACCGATGAGTTGAATGGCCGGTTTCGGGATATGGCATTTTACCAGGAATATGGATGTGTTGTAGGAGACGATGCTGTTTTTGCTGTTTCTGAAGACAATGGTAATTCGTGGTCTCAATACCGGTTTACCTGCGACCGTCACTTATCCTTTATCAAATCAACAAATGAGGGTTTTATCATTGGCAGCCGCACGGGGGATTTGTATTTTCTTAATGTGGAAAACTGATTTATCACAAGTAATTTTCATCTGCGGCTTTGTCAACAAATATTTCCACAGCCCTGTTATATACACCCTGTACCCAGGCAATGGCCATCCCGTAGTTGGTAACCGGAATACCCGCCCTAATTGCCGGTTGTATTCTGTTGATAAGCTGGCGGCGGGTAATAACACAACCCCCACATTGTATAACCAATGCATAATCGGTAAGGTGATGAGGCAGTTTATCCAGGCCTGCCACCACGTCAAAATTCAGTTTTTTGCCGGTAAAATCTGAAATCCACCGCGGGATTTTCACCCTTCCGATGTCATCACAAGTTACCTGGTGAGTACATGATTCAAGCAACAACACGTTATCACCATCCTGTAATTCAGAAATTTTAGGTGTGCCTTTGAGGTAAGCTAAAAAATCACCTTTGTACCTTGCCAGGACGATTGAAAATCCGGTTAAGGGAACGTCTTTGGGAATTATGGCATCTGCTTTCAGAAATATCTGGCTATCGGTAATAGCAAGGGCTGGTTTTATTCCTGTCTTTTTTAGAAACACATCCACCTCACGCTCTTTCATAATCACGGCGATGGCATCATTGTCAATGATGTCGCGTATAGCCTGTACCTGTGGCAAAATCATACGCCCCTCAGGAGCTTCTGTGTCAATGGGTGTAATCAACAACACAATATCCCCGCAATTTAATACATCACCGATGAATGCAGGACGGCTCATAGCCGATTCGGGTATGGCTTTCCTGATTAAGCTTAGCAGGTGTTCTTTTCCTTTTCCCGGATTCAGGCTATTGTAATTTAAAATGCTTGTGTGATGTTCTTTTTCCAGGGATTGCCTGAAATGGTCTGATGCAGATTCTTTATCAGATTTGTTATGAACCAGCAGGTAAGGAATATCAAGTTTTTTAAATTCAGCAATGATTTTTTCTTCGGGGGCTCCAAAAGCGTTTTTACACAAAACAAGTATGGCAAGATCAATCAATTTAAGGGATTCAAAACTTTTACGGATGCGTTGACTACCAAGCTCCCCAATATCATCAATCCCGGCAGTATCTATTAGAATAACAGGTCCTACCCCCGTGATTTCTATGGATTTTTTCACGGGGTCAGTAGTTGTGCCTGCTACGTTACTTACAATGGAAATTTCCTGCCCTGCCAGGCTGTTGATGAGGGCGCTTTTTCCGTTATTGCGCCGGCCGTATATGCCTATATGAATTTTATTCTCTCGTCCCTGTGCCATATTTAATAATTTATCGGAAAGCTGTGTGCACCGTGCGGGGTTTACAGAGAGGCCTTCTCATCCCCGTTACAAATTTTGCTAAAGCCGACAACCAAAAACGCTGGAAGACCGCCCGCATGGTGTATAACAGCCTATTGTGTACAGTATTTTATTTCTTTCTTCCCGAATTGAATTCTACAAGTTTGGGCCAATCTATATTGCCATCATTGTCACAGAAATCATTTGCAAATTCTTTGGTGAATTTATTTATCATCGTTGAATAAGATTCAAGGAAGGTATCATTTTTTTCTTTAGCTTTATGACCTAAAGGCTCAATAATATCTTTATACAAATTTTCTTGTCCAGAAATAAACTCCCAAAAATTTTGACCACAATATTTAAAATAGTCGCCCTTATCTGGATTATTATCACGGCCATAGCAACAGCCATTGACTGCAGAAACTATAAGACCAGAATTACTTGTCCTTAAAGTCCTTTTAGCTGTAATAAAATCGGATTTCATCTTAGAAATCTGGCCACTGTTTCCCCAATTTGGTCCTGATTTTATTGTAACAATATATCTAATATTATCTTTATCAAACTCTAAAACTATACCTGTGATGCCAGATTTCCATCCGCCATATACTTTTTCATTAATAAAAATCGCAAGACCTTCTAACCAATCACCAAAAATCGCTTCCTCATTGGATGAAATATATGCATCCGTAAGTTTTCTAATTATTTGTTCGGACGTTAGTAGATATTTTGCTTTGAAAAGGTAGGGATTTTTTCTTCTTAAAACAGTCTTAAGTCTAAGGTTTTTAAGACTTTCAATCCTTTTTTGATGAAAAAATCCAATGTTATCTTCAACGTACTGAGTTACGTCTTGTATTTTCAATTGATTCATATTCATGCTTTGGTTCAAACAGTACTAATTTTTTTGGTTCAATATGTTTTTTGATATAATCATAATATTCCTTATATATCTCTATACCAATCGAATGCCTAAACATTCTTTGAGCAACAAAATTTGTAGTTCCAGACCCTGTGAATGGGTCAAGAACTGTATCTCCTTGTTTGGTGAAAAGTTTTATGAACCATTCTGGTAGTGCTTCAGGGAATGCTGCACTATGTTTTTTATTATTACATTTAGTTGATAAATGAAGTACATTCGATGGATATGCCTTATCTCTATTTAACCAGTTTGATATATTCTTACCAAATCCACTTCCAACTTTTGATTCATCTCGTCGTTTATCTGTTTCGCTTAAATTTTTTAATCTATTCTTAGCCCAATCACCAACCGGTACCATAACTTCTTCCTGGTACATATTAAATTTTTTATTCTTGTTAAACTGAAGAAGCCTTTCCCAAGCATCCCTAAATCGATTTGGCCATTTTCCTGGATAAGAATTCTTTTTGTGCCATATAAATTCCTCAGTCCAAAGCCATCCTTGTTTCCTCATCTCAAGAATTAATTCCATGACATATGTGCTTCTCTCTCCATTCACAACTTTTTCTTTGATGTTCAGGACAAATGTCCCTGTAGGCTTAAGTACTCTTAATAATTCCTTTGAAATCGGTAGAAACCAATTAACATATTCATTTGGATAATTCCGCCATATGTGCTCTTTCTCTGGTCAGCATAGGGCGGTGAAGTAAAAATCAAATCAACAGAGTTGTCAGGTAATTCTTTAAGAACTTCCTGACTATCTCCAAGTTTTATATCTGTCCTGATTTCCATAAATATTGAACTTTCATTAATTCTTAAAATACAAATTTAGTCAATTTTGTTGTCAATTTAAACATGCTGCTTCTCTCCTAAATATTGTACACAACGTGTATGTAAACATACCTAATTTTACAACACATGAGTTCAGTCTAAAAAGTAAAAATAACAAAATTTTCCACCAAGCCACAAAGACACCAAGTTTCACAAAGTACTGGTATTCAACAAATTTAATTTTGTGATTTCTTTGTGTCTTAGCGGCTTTGTGGGATAAAATGACTTTTTAGACCGGGCTAACACATTGGTTAAAAAATTATGGGTATCCGAAAGATGAACTAATTTTTATATGAACGCTATTTTATAATTTCTTTGCGGTACTTTGTGAACTTTCCCGACGCCTACCCGGCAATAGACGGGACAGACTGATTTGCGAAACTTTGCGGTACAACCTACTATACCGCAGAGTTACGCCGAGAAGCACTAGCACCGCAGACCCGCCTGCCAAACTGGCAGATGGTAAAACGGCAGGCAGGGAAAAGGGAGAAATGATTATTAGAAGTCCCCTATACAAAAATCCATCTACTTACAAGGATTTGAACCATTCCTGAAAATAATGCCCAACCAGGGGCAGTTCTTTTTTCTCTCCCTGTATTGCATTTATCAGGCTCATGATCCAAAACACAAACCCGGCAATAGACAATAACCAACCAATGATGGGTATCCATCCTAAAACCAATACGGCAAGGAAAAGCCCCAGTAATTGACGGATATAAAAACTGGCGAATTCATTTTTTTCATTATTGTTCATCACAAGTGCTATTATCCATCCAATTAGCGTGATGTGTGCAACGATTGCTGTTGTTTTACCATCCATAATATTTCACATTTTTATGTTAAACGTACAGCAAAGAAAATATTTATACTATGGAAATACAAATTTTACACAGGTGAATTACATAAATGTTCTGTTTTTGCTAAGTTATGAAACAAAAATGCATGCATATTGTTGAAAAATTATTGAGCAAAAACACAAAAACATGTTTTTTTTTATTATTATTGTGCAATAAATTCTGTACATAAAACAACGTATAAATGAAAAAATATGCCTTGATTTTGCTTGTGTTAATCCCCATATCACAAGTTTTCGGACAAAATGATGAAGACACAACCAGAGTAGAGCAGGAAATGCAGGAAGATGTGGAAATATTTACCATTTCCGAATCTGAGTTGATGCAAGGAGAACAATCCCAAAATATAGCGGGTTTATTGCACTCCTCCGGGGATATTTTTATTCAGCGTGCTGCTTATGTATTCAGTCAGGCCAGGTTCAATATCCGTGGATACGATAGTCGTTACCTAGACGTTACCATCAACAATATGGTAATGAATAACATAGAGAACGGTCCGGCATACTGGAGCAATTGGGGAGGCCTAAATGATGCCGTAAGAAACAAAACCATTACCATTGGCATGAAAGCAAACGATTATGGTTTTGGAAATGTTGCAGGGTTAACCAATATTACAATGAGAGCTTCAAAAGACAGGAAACAAACCCGTGTAACTTATTCGCTTGCTAACAAAAGTTATGCAAATCGTGCCATGTTTATCCACAGTACCGGCATGATGGACAATGGCTGGGCAATTACTTTATCGGGGTCCAAGCGTTGGGCCAACGAAGGGTATGTTGAAGGCTCTTTTTATGATGCCTATGCTTACTTGTTGTCTGTTGAACGCAAGCTAAATGAAAAACACAGCATTGGTCTTGTTGGGTTTGGAGCTCCATCGCGCCGGGGTAAAACCGGTGTAGGCACACAGGAAGTTTATGACCTGGCAGACGATAACTTTTACAATCCATATTGGGGGTATCAGGAAGGCGAAAAAAGAAACTCCAGGATAAGCAATTATCATAAGCCCAAAATTTTAATCAACCATTACTGGGATATTGATGAAACACAAAAACTTACCACAGGGATAAATTACACTTTTGGACGTGGTGGTTCTACCCGCCTGAATTGGTACGATGCTGCTGATCCACGACCGGATTATTACAAAAAATTACCCAGTTATTGGGAAGATGATCCTGATATGTATCAGCATTATAATCAACTATGGCAGTCTGGTGATCCTGATGTAACACAGCTCGACTGGGAGAGTTTCTACCAGGCCAATGCAAAAAATCTTTATACGGTGAACAATGCTGAAGGCATAATTGGAAATGATGTTACCGGAATGCGTTCAAAATATATAATTGAAGAGGGCCGTACGGACATCAGACAATACGGTGCCAACTCGACTTATAAAAACATGATGAATGAATATACTACATTTACCGGGGCTTTGAACTTCAGGTTTTATAAAGGACATCATTTTCAAACTGTTGTGGATTTGCTTGGTGGTGATTACTGGCTGGACATTGACCAATTCGCAGAACGCGATTTTGCTGATCCAAGCATGGCTGACAATGATTTGGATAATCCGAATCACATTGCAAAAGAAGGTGATAACATAGGATATAATTATATTGCCAACATAAACAGCCACGATATATTTGCCCAATTGGACTTCAAATTTCCACAAGTAAAAAGGGTGGATTTTTATGTGTCGGGAAAATTGGCTTACACTGAATTCTGGCGAACAGGAAACCGCAGAAATGGAAAATTCCCTACCGAATCCCTGGGAGATTCACCTAAAAATCATTTTGTTGATTATGGCTTGAAAACCGGCCTTACCCATAAAATCACAGGAAGGCACTATGTGCTTTTCAACGCTGGATACATGACCAATGCACCGTATTTCAGAGATGCTTTTATTTCCCCTCGTACACGTGATCACACGGTGGATGATTTGACAAGTGAGAAAATATTATCATCTGACTTGTCTTATGTATGGAGTGCTCCCTCTGTTGATTTACGTTTGACAGGATTTTTTACTTCGTTCAGAGATGGTTTGTGGAACCGGAGTTTTTATCACGACGAGCTCAATAGCTTTGTCAATTATGTCATGACTGATTTGGACAAATTGCATTATGGTACCGAAATGGGGTTGAATGTTGACATTACACCAACTTTTTCTGTGAATGCAGCAGGATCATGGGGACAATACATTTATAATTCACGCCCATCAGTTACCATTGCACAGGATAATGATTCCGAGATTATCGCTGAAGACCGAACCGTTTACATTGAAAATTATCATGTGGGAAATATGCCTGAAGTGGTTGGAAGTTTTGGTATTAAATACAATTCCCCCAATTATTGGTTTGCCGGAATGAATGTGAACTATTTTGACAGAATTTTCCTGGATTTTAGTCCCGACAGAAGAACAAAAGAGGCTGTGGAAAATTTTGTGGTGGACGATCCTCAATGGGATGATATGCTTGATCAAAAAATGTTAGAGGCCAATTATACCATGAATTTCTTTGGTGGAAAATCCTTTAAATGGGGTGATTATTACGCCGGATTTACGATTAGTGTCAACAATGTGCTAAACACAACCGATTTTATCATCGGCGGTTTTGAACAATACCGCTATGACATAGCAAACATTGATAAATTCCCGTCAAAATATTTTTACATGTATGGACGGACCTATTTTCTTAACCTGTATTTTAGTTTCTAACTTTAAAATTTAATCCAATGAATAAAAATATTTCGATAATAAGCTTGTTTACATTGATGCTTTTCGGTGTTGTTGCCTGTGTTGAAGATTTTGATCATCCGCCGGTAAATGAAGTGCCGGAAGCTATCAAACTTGATATTCAGGATGTGTATCAGATATACCAGGACAGTGGTGAAAATTATCAGTTTACAGAAGATTACATGTTGTATGCCACGGTTATTATGGATGATTCAAAAGGAAACATTTATAAAGAAGCGTATGTGCAGGATGAAACCGGTGGCATAAATTTATACCGGTTAAGCACTGCCGGGGCTGTTCATACAGGAGAGTACGTTAGGATTAATTTGAATAAAGCAAGCATTGTTGATTACAGCGGTAAACTAGAGCTTGTATTTGACGAAATCCTTGAGATTGAAACACAGATTGTAGTTCAGAAAGACAATAATGACATTGAACCAGCTGTTACCACCATTCCCGAAGTGATGTCAGGGACATACGATTGTGAACTGATAAAGCTGAATGATGTACAATTTGCAGAAAGCGAGCTAAATAACACTTACGCAGACGCAAATGGTGCTTCGGCCCAAAATCGCACCCTTGAAAATTGTGATGGTCAGAGTATCATCGTAAGGACAAGTGATTATGCAGATTTTGCAAGGGATAGCCTACCTGAAGGTAAAGGTGATATTACTGGTGTGATAACAAAATTCCAGTATTCAGGCGGGGATATTGCCTGGCAATTACTGATACGCAACACAGATGAGGTTAATCTAAATGGTGATCGTTGTGGAGAAACGAACTAAAATGAATTGATTGAATATTAAAAAATATATTATTGTGAAAAATACAGCATATAAAATCGGAACTCTGACCTTGATTGCCACTGTTTTACTGTTTGGCAGTTGCATTCATGATGACTTTGATGAGCCTGAAATCCAGGATATTCCTACCGGAAATGTGTTAGACATCGGGGAGCTCAGACAAATGTTCATTGACAGTGTACAATCAGGAATGTATCCCGAAGGGTATAAATTTTCAAAAGATTATTCCGTGTATTGCGTTTGCACCATGGATGACAAGAAAGGAAACATCTATAAATCTGCTTATGTGCAGGATGAAACCGGCGCTATTAATTTGCATTTAATGTCCAGCGGCGGTATATACGAAGGAGATTCAGTTCGTTTATATTTAAACGATCTTACTCTCGGAGATTATGAAAACATGCTGCAGTTGGATTCAGTACATGTGGATGAAAACATTGTAAAAATAGCTACCGATTGTGACATTACACCCGAAGAAGTAGAAATTGGCCAGATACAGACAGGTGCCTATCAGGGGGAGCTTATCAAATTAACCAATGTACAGTTTATTGAAGATGATCTTGGCAAAACCTTTGCTGATGCTGAAAACCTCCTCACTGAAAACCGTACCATTGAAGATTGTAACGGCCAGCAGATGACCGTGAGAACATCCGGGTATGCTGATTTTGCTTCGTACCGGGTTCCTGAAGGAAGAGGCTCCCTGATTGCGATAGTCGGTCAGTTCAGAGATGAATGGCAATTGTATATCCGGTCTTTCTATGAAGTAGATATGGATGGGCTTCGTTGTGGCGTATATGACACTGTCTTTTCTGAAAATTTCAATTCGGCTATCAATGGTCAATTTATCAGCCTTGAGGGATGGTACAACATAAGTACAGCCGGAACATTATCATGGAAAGGTAAAACTACTGGCAAAACAGTATCTGCTATTATTGATGGCCGTGATGCCAGCGAAAGCAGTGTGGAAAGCTGGTTGATATCTCCGGCAATATTACTTGAAGACGGAGATTATGCTATGGATTTTGTTACACGCGCTGCTT